>JAUHVS010000645.1 GCA_030424955.1 bacterium
CGGTGCGGCCCACCCGCAGGTCGAGGCCGGCGCCGGTCAGGCTGCCGGCGCCCGCGTGGCCGTCGTCGGCTGGCTTGCCCAGCACCAGGCTGAGGCTGCCCGCGCCCCACCAGCCCTCGGGGCCCGGATCCAAACACAGCTCGCCGTACGCGTCCCCTGCGGGCGCGGCCGCAGCCGGCGACGCGCACCAGAGGAGCAGGGGCAGGGTGAGGGTGAGCCGGCGGCGCATGTGAAGACGGTGATGGGCCGCGGGCGGGGCGGCAATGCGTAACTCTTCGGACCCCGCCTCGGACCCCGCCTCGCACCCCGCCCGGTCGGGGCGCCGGGCGCCCGCGCGGCGCCCCGTCGCCCCGCCGGTCGGCCGCCCGGCTTTGGCTTGTCGGCCCCGGGCCGGATCGGTATGGTCCGGCGTCTTGTGAGACCCGCTCTTTGCCGAACCCTGTGGGCCCTTGGGGTCATCGATGTGCTGCTTGGCGCGACCCTGATCGGGTGGCCTGGGATCTGGCAGGAGCTGCTGCACCCGGCCGCCATGGGCACCGTGTTCTATCCGGTGCAGCGCACGGGGACGCTGTGGCTGGCCCGCGGGCTGTTCGCCGGCTGGGCCGCCTGGTCCCGGCGCCCGTGGGCCGCCCGCGCAGTGGCGGTGGCCTGGGCGCTGGATGTGCCTGGCGATCTGCTGCTCGCGTGGCGAGTGGGCGACACCGGCCCCTGGACGGGGCCTGCGTATCTGGGCCGCGCCGCGTTCGCCGTGGCGGTGGCCATCGGGTTGGGGCGTGGGTCCCGACCTCGACACCTTGAAGGAGCCGCCGATCATGGCTGAGACCACCTCCCGAGTTCCCGCGCCCGCCCCGGCGCGTCTGGGCATCTTGCTGCAAGGCATGGGTGCCGTGGGCAGCACGTTCGTCGCCGGGGTCATCGCCGCGCGCAAGGGCCTCGGCGAGCCGTTCGGCTCGCTCACGCAGCTCGCGCACATCCGCCTGGGCAAGCGCACCGACGGCCGCAACCCGCTCATCCGCGAGTTCGCCCCGATGACCGCGCTCGACGGCCTCGTCTTCGGCGGCTGGGACATCTTCGGCGGCGACCTGTACGAGGCCTGCGACACCGCGGACGTGCTCGACAAGCGCCTCATCGACGGCATGGAGGCCGAGCTTCGGGCCATCAAGCCCATGCCCGGCGCCTTCGACGTCAATTACGTCAAGCGCCTCAACGGCACGGCCATCAAGCAGGGCACGCGCCGCGAGCTGGCCGAGGCCCTGCGCCAGGACATCCGCGACTTCAAGGCCGCCAACGGCCTGGACGCCTGCGTGATGATCAACTGCAGCAGCACCGAGGTCTACGTCGAGGCCGGCCCCGTGCACGCCACCCTGGCCGCCTTCGAGGCGGGGCTCGACGCCGACGATCAGGCCATCAGCCCGTCGATGCTCTACGCGTACGCGGCCCTCATGGAGGACACCCCCTACGCGAACGGCACGCCCAGCCTCGCGGCGGACGCCCCGGCGCTGCTCGAGCTCGCCGACAAGAAGGCGCTGCCGGTCTGCGGCAAGGACTTCAAGACGGGCCAGACCCTGATGAAGACCGTGCTGGCCCCCATGTTCAAGGCCCGCATGCTCGGCGTGCGCGGCTGGTTCAGCACCAACATCCTGGGCAACCGGGACGGCGAGGTGCTCGACGAGCCCGAGGCCTTCAAGAGCAAAGAGAAGACCAAGCTCGGCGTGCTGGACACCATCCTGCAGCCCGAGCAGCACCCCAGCCTGTACGGCGACCTCTACCACAAGGTGCGGATCAACTATTACCCGCCCCGTGGGGACGCCAAGGAGGGCTGGGACAACATCGACATCTTCGGGTGGCTGGGCTACCCGATGCAGATCAAGGTCGACTTCCTGTGCCGCGACAGCATCCTCGCGGCGCCCATCGTGCTCGACCTCGCCCTGTTCCTCGACCTGGCGCGCCGGGCCGGCCGCAAGGGCATCCAGGAGTGGCTGAGCTTCTACTGGAAGAGCCCCATGACCGCCCCGACGGTCTACCCGGAGCACGATCTGTTCATCCAGCTCACCAAGCTGAAGAACAACCTGCGCCACATGATGGGCGAGGAGCTCATCACCCACCTGGGCACCGAGTACTACGACGAGGGCTGAGCGCCCGAGGGCTCGCCCCCCCGGCTGAGCCCGCCACCCCCCGGCTGAGCCCGCCACCCCCCGCCTGAGCCCGCCGCCCTTCAGCCCTCTGAGGGCACCTCAGGCAGGCTGGGCAACCGCACCGTGTCGGCGGTCAGCCCGTCCAGCGTGAACGCGGCCACCATCACCGCCAGGTCGTCGGTCGCCCAGCCGCAGGTGTGGGCGAGCACCCGCCGGATCTCGGCCGCGGGCACGCCGGCCTCGCGGAAGCTCGCCAGGGCGATGGCGCCGTCCCGCTTGGCGAGGCGCGCCCCCTGGGCGTCCACCACCAGGCCGACGTGGGCGTAGCGGGGCGGGGGGAGCTCGAGCAGGCGCAGCAGCAGCACCTGCCGCGCGGCCGAGGCCAGCAGATCGGCCCCCCGCACCACCAGGTCGCAGCCCATGAACACATCGTCGAGGCTGCACGCGATCTGATAGGCCGCCAGGCCGTCGCGGCGCCGCACGACGAAGTCGCCCATCTGCCGGTGCAGGTCGATCTGCTGGGGGCCGCAGGCGAGGTCGTCGAAGTCGACGGTGTGGGCGCCCAGCCGGTGGAGGGCGCGGGCGACGTCCAGCCGCAGGGCGGGGACCCGGCCGCGCCGCATCGGCAGGGCGTCCAGGTCCAGGTCGGTGATGGGCTGCGCGGGGCGGCAGGTGCCCGCGTACACCGGGCCCTCGTCGCTCGCGTGGGGGGCCCGGGCGGCCTCGAGCACCTCACGGCGCGAACACCAGCACGGGTAGAGCACGCCCAGGGCCGCCAGGGCGTCGAGGGCCTCGCGGTACAGGGGGCCACGGGCCGACTGCTGGTAGGGGCCGGCCGGGCCGCCCTCAGCGACCCCTTCGTCCCAGGTCAGGCCCAGCCAGGCCAGGTCGGCGAGCTGGGTGTCCATGCAGCCTGGCGGCACCGCCGCGGGGTCCAGGTCTTCCACCCGCAGGATCGCGCGCCGGCCGGTGGCGCGCGCCGCCAGCCAGGCGAGCAGGGCCGTGCGGGCGTTGCCCAGGTGCAGGCGCCCGGTGGGGGTGGGGGCGAACCGGCTGGCCCCCCGTGGCCACTGGGGGGGCGCCCTCAACGGGCCCAGAGCCACAGCAGGGCGGCGGCGCCGGCGAGGGCGACGAGCACCATCGGCCACCGGGCGGGGGCTGCGTGCCGGCGCACGGCGGCGAGCTGCAGGGTGGTGGCGTGGTCTGGCTGGCGCGGCAGGATCGGCGCCGTGGTGCTGCGGTCGGCGCGCGCCGGGCCGGCCAGGGCGGCCTGGAGCTGCTCCGCGCTCAGCCGCACCTGGGCGTCGCGCTTCCCCAGCGGGCCGTCGGCGTGGGTCAGCCCGTCGTAGGGGTGCAGGCTGGGATCGACCTGGACCGATGCGGGGCCCTCGCCGGTCGGGCGCTCGGGGCCCGGCTCGCTGGGCTCATCGACCAAGGTGTCGTGCTGCCACGGGGCGGCCGAGGGCTGGGTGCGGCCCGCCGAGGGGCGGTCCTGCGGGCGGGCGCCGGCGGGGGCGCCGTCGACGGGGGCCACGTCGGCGGGGGGCTGGCTCGACATGCCCTGCAGGGCCGTGGCGTCGATGCTGATCAGCGCAGGGGGCGCCGGCGCCGGGTGGGGCGCTGGCGCGGGCAGGCCCAGGGCGGTGAACCAGCGCGCCGCGTCGGCCGGGCGCTGCGCGGGGTC
>JAUHVS010000646.1 GCA_030424955.1 bacterium
CGGCACCACCGTCGCCACCGGGCCCAACGAGTCGGTGCCCCGCATCCCCATCGACGACGCCAACACCCGCTTCACCGTGCGGGTCTGGTCCCCCGCCGCCGACATCGTCGTGCGCCTCAAGCTCGAGGACGCCAACAACAACCGACTCACCGTCGAGACCGAGACCCGCACCACCGTCGCTGGCGCCTGGGAGGTGCTCACCTTCGACGTCGCCAGCGTCGCCCCGGGCACCAACCCGCTCAACGTCAACACCGCCTTCACCAAGCTCTCGATCTTCTTCAACTTCGGCGTGGACGGCGTCAGCGGCGGCGGCGGCACCTTCTACTTCGACGACGTCACCTTCATCGGCGGCGGCGGCTTGCCCTGATCGAGCAGCGGGCGGCGCGCGTCGGGGCCCCTCAGCTATGCTGGCCGGGCCCCCACCCCACGAGGTCTGATGCGCACGCTCGCCCTGCTCTGTCTGTGGGCCACCCCGGCCCTGGCGGCCCCGCCCGCCCCGCCCCCCAGCGCGGCCCCGGCCAGCGCGCCGGCCGTCGAGGCCACCCCCCCCGTCATCCCCGCCCCCGCTGAGGCCCCCGGGCCTGAGCCCGGCACGCGCCGCTGCCCCGCCGGCCAGCTCGTCGCCGGCATCAAGGCCGATGGTGCGCTCATCTGCGAGGCCCCCTCGCCCTTGTCCCCCACGCCCCTGCCCCCCGTGGCCCGCTCCGCGCCCAGTGACCGGGCCCCTGTCGAGCCCTTCGCCCGCGACGGCGACGGCCGCGTGCTCGTGCCCATCGCGCGCTGGCGCGCCCTCTTGGCCGATCCCACGCCGCTGATGCGCAGCGCGCGGGTGGTGCCCAAATACCAAGAGGGCGCGTGGGTCGGCTTCCGCGTGATGGGCGTCCGCCGCCAGTCGCTGGTCGCGGCGCTGGGTTTCAAGAGCGGCGACGTCATCCAGACCGTCGCCGGCCAGCCCCTCCACAGCCCCGACGAGGCCCTGGCGCTCTATTCGACCCTGCGGGCCGCAGCCCCCGGACAGACCATCGAGGTCGCCTTCACCCGCCGCGGGCGGCCGCAGACGCTGGTGTACCGGCTGCAGTAGGCCCCGCCGCCGCTGCCGCGATTCGCAGCATCCATGCTCACGATCGAGGGGCATGGGACACGCGGCGCCGGTCGCCCGGGCCTCTGGGCGTGGCCCGGCCCTTGCTATCGCAGCGGGCGACCCGGAGGTTGCCCATGCTCGCCCGATCCCGCGCCGTCTGCCTCGCCGGCCTCGCCCTGGCTGCGCTCGCCCGACCCGCCCACGCCACCGTCGGCGGCGACGCCAGCCTCACGGTGCTGGGGTATGCCCCCGCGGACGGCGCGCTGTACGTCGTGACCCACGCCGGCGGCGAGGCCGACCCGCGACCGCAGCTCCACCGCTTCTCGCTGCGCAGCGACCGGCCCGAGCAGCCCCGCCGGGCCCGCTCGTGGGACGCCGACCCCGCCGACGCCATCCCCGAGGGGACCGGCGCCGCGGCGACGCTGCGCTTCTGTCACGTGCGGACCGACCGCGGCGGATCCACGGAGACTGCCTCGCCGGTGTTGACCCTCGCAGGGGGGGTGACGCGCTGGGCGCCGGCGCCTGAGCCGACCTCTGGCCCATGCCGGTAGGCCGCGGGATCGCTCAGTCGGCCGCCTTGCCCACCAGGCGGAAGGTGCTGTCGGCGTAGCCGCTCACCAGCACATGCAGGGTGCTCGGGGCCGCCAGGTCCACCGCGCAGGCCTCGACGCTCCCGCCCTGGTAGGGCCGGCAGTCGTACTCGGTGGCCGTGGGGGCCAGGCCGACCCGCACGTGCAGATCGGCGTCGCCGGTGCCGGTCATCTCGAACACATAGCGCCCGGCGGGCACCACGGGGCTCTCGAAGCGCTGGGACTCGCCGCGGGCCAGCGCGCCCTCGGCGGTCAGGCCCGCCCAGGGCGCCACGTCCACCGGCTCGGCCGGCGCGCCGGGGGTGTAGGTGTTGTCCTCTTCCCCGCTGACCAACACGATCTGGCTGCGGTCGATGGCCTTGAAGATCTGCTCGTAGGTCTGGGGCGCGTCGTACGCCATCAGGCCGCGCACCAGGGCCAGGGTGGTGTCGCTCATCTCGGCGAAGAAGGCCGGCATGGCGTTGGTGACCACGTCCACGTACCTGGTGCCGGTGGGGTCATCGGGGTTCACCGCCGCGTGGGCGTCGAACAGGGCCGAGTCCACGTAGGCGTAGGTGTCGCAGCCGTTGAGGAACACGACGCTGTACTGGCCGGTCTGCCAGTCGCCCTTGCTCGCCAGCGCGCGGATGTTGGCGCCCAGCCCGGCGTGGCCGTTGTAGAGGATGACGTCGGCGGTGCGGGACAGCTCGCCGTAGCGGGCGTCGAAGGCCGCCCCGGCGGTGCGCACGTTGTCCACCAGCAGCGTGTTCACGATGACCCAGCGCCCGTCGGCGATCTGCGCCGAGTAGGCCACCTCGGGGAAGGCCACGCCGGGATCGGTGGGGACGTCGGCGGGCAGGGTCTCGACGCTGGCCCCCAGGCTGCGGCGGATCTCGCGGCTGAAGGTGTTGTACGCCCGGATGCCCGCGTCGCTCGCGGTGGTCTCGCCGTCCTCGTACTTGCCGAAGACCGCCACCACCGTCAGCACGCCGTCGTCCCAGATCCGGTCATATTCCGGGTACTTGCCGGTGGTGTTCACCGGGCTGACCGCGACCGTGGCCTCGGTCTTGAGCACGTCACTGTCGGCCAGCTCGCAGCGCCCCGCGTGGGGCCGGAAGTAGTACCACATGCTCCCGGCGTCCACGTCGTGGGCGCCGTAGTCCACGCAGGTGTGGCCGTACGCCTCGGCGAAGGCCTTCTGGGCCTCGTAGCCCACGTCGGTGGGCAGGGTGAAGGTGTAGGTCGCGGGCACGCCCTGGCGGGTGCGCCAGGCCACCTGCAGGCTGGCGTCGTAGTCGATGCGGGTGCGCCCGTCGGCGGTGGCCGTCGAGCGCACGTTGGTGAGCGCCACCTTGTCGAGGCGGCCCACGGCGTCGTCGCCGTTGAGGTGCCCGATGGTGAAGAGCAGCTGGTCCTCGATGGACGACTCGGGCCGCCACGCGCTGTCCGCGAGCAGGTGCCCGCTGAAGGCGAAGTCCAGGATGACCGCTTCGGCGCTGGTGTCGGCCTTGCCGGGCTCCACCTTGCGCACGGCGTCCTGGGTGATGGGCAGGTCGCCGGCGGCGGCGGGCGTGGCGCCGTCGTCGCAAGCGGACAGGCCGGTGGCGGCCAGCACGAGGCAGAGCAGTGAGCGCGGCATGGGGTCCCCTCCAAGCGTTGGTGGGGCCATAAGCGAAGATCGCGCCAACCCGCCGGCCCAATCTTTTCAATGACTTACACTACCCATGACCACTCCACCCGCCACCCGCGGCTGGCGGCTGGGGTTGGCCGCGCCCACGCGGGCCCGGGGGGCCCCACGCCAGATCGGGCCTGGCGCGTGACTTTGGTGGCCGCCCAAGGGAATATTCGCGCGGCGTCGCCGTCGGCGGCGCCGTGCCGGCGCGGGGGTGCCCGGCGAACAGCCCGAGGGAGATCCCCATGAACCGTGCCCTGCTCTTCGCCCTGCTGGGCGCCCTGGTGGCGCTGCCCGCCGCCGCGCAGATCAAGATCGACAAGGACGGCGTCGACATCAACCTCGGCGGCACCAAGGTCAGCACCGGCAAAGACGGCAAGGCCGTCGAGATCGGCGGCAAGACGGTCAGCACGGGCAAGGACGGCACCGACATCGACCTGGGCGGCACCAAGCTCAACACCGGCAAGGACGGCAACAAGGGCGTCCAGATCGG
>JAUHVS010000647.1 GCA_030424955.1 bacterium
AGGCGGCCCAGCCTTTCGAAGCGGCACGCCGTGGCGGGCGGACCGGGCGCGCCTCACGGGGCCTTCGGGCCAGTCGGCGCAGGCCCACCAGGGGTGATGCCGGTCGGGTCGCCCGGCGCGACGGGCACGGGTCGCGCCAGCGACCGCGCTCAGCTCAACTCAGGGTCGGCCTAGCCGGCCCCCTCGCCGAGCAGCCGCGACTGGAAGAACGCGATCACCTGGTCCCGCGCCGCCACCGTGGGGTGCCCTGGCGCCTCGACCACGTCGCGCACCAGCACCGAGTGCGCCCACGGCTTCAGGCCGTGGGGGTTGCCCCAGCCCGAGTCGATCTCCACCGCGATGAACGCGTCGCCCAGCGCCTCGCGCAGGGCGCGGAACCGGGCCGCGGGCGCCATGCGATCCGCCGAGAAGCGCAGCCCCAGCACGCACAGGCCGTCCTCGCGGGTGCGCCGCTGCACCGCCGCCAGGGTCTCGGCGTCGATCCCCAGGTCGCGGGCCCGCGCGGGGGTCGCCGCGAAGGGCAGCGACGGCTGGCTCAGCACCGGCGCGAGCAGCCGATCGTCCGCGGCCATCGCCAGGGCGAGGCCCCCCGTGAGGCACATGCCCACCGCCCCGACGCCGGGCCCGCCGCACTCGCCGTGGGCGTGGGCCGCCAGGGCACGCAGCCAGATGGTGATGGGGCTGTTGCGGCCCATGGCCCAGGTGCTGAACTCGCGGGCCACGCAGGCGCGGGCGAGGCTCCGCACGTTGTAGCCCAGCCCGAAGGCCCGGCCGGGCTCGCCGATCACGGACGGCAGCCACACGGTGAAGCCCGCCGCCGCTACGCGCTGCCCAAAGGCGACCACCTCGGGGTACAGGCCCGGCACCTCGTGCATGACGATCACCGCCGGGCCCTGGCCGGTGACCCACACGTCGCGGGTCTCGCCCCCGAAGGTCAGCGCGCGGTGCTCGAGATCAGCGAGGGCCGAGGGGCCAGGCGGGCGGGGCATGGGGCGCTCCACAGGGCGGGTGTCGCCCCAGGGTAGCCCACCGGCCCCGGGTCAGGCGCGCGCGGTCGGCACGCCCGTGAAGAAGTCGGCGACCACGGGCGCGAAGCGGTCCATGTCCACCAGGAAGGCGTCGTGGCCCTGGATGCTGTCGAGGGCCACCAGGCTGGCCTGCGCCCCGCTCGCCGACAGCGTGTCCACCAGCTGCTGCTGCTGGTCGAGGGTGAAGAGGATGTCGGTGTGCACGCCCACCACCTGGATGCGCAGGCGGCGCAGCCGCTGGGCCGCCAGGGCCAGGCTGCCGCCGTGCTCGCCGGCGTCGAACAGGTCCATGGCCCGCGACAGGTACAGGTAGCAGTTGGGATCAAAGGCGGCGACGAACTTGTTGGCGTGGTGCTCCAGGTAGCTCTCGACCTCGAACTCCAGCCCGAAGGGCGCGTCGCCCCAGCGCTCGGTGCGCTCGCGGCCAAAGCGGTGCTGCCACTCGTCGGCCGAGCGGTAGCTGATCATGCCCATCTTGCGCGCCAGCCGCATGCCGTGCACCGGCGGGTGCTCGGGGGCGTAGGCCCCGCCCTGCCACTGCGGATCGGTGCGGATGGCCTCGCGCTGCAGCGAGTGCACCGCGATGGCGAAGGGCGAGCAGCGGTGGGCCGAGCTGATGAGCAGCAGGTGATCGAGGGCCTGGGGGAACTCCAGGGCGAAGGCCAGCGCGGCCATGCCGCCCATGGAGGGCCCCACCACCGCCGCCAGCCGGTCGATGCCCAGGGCCGAGAGCCCCGCCTTCGCCGCCCGCGCGATGTCCTCGATGGTCAGCGCCGGGAAGGTCAGGCCGAAGCGGTCGCCGGTCTCGGGGTTCACGCTGGCGGGCCCCGTGGACCCGAAGCAGCTGCCGAGCTGGTTGAAGCACACGACGAGGAAGCGATCGGTGTCGATGGGGTTGCCCGGCCCGATCATCTCCTCCCACCAGCCCGGCGACGGATCGTCGGCGGACGAGCGGGCGTGGGCCCGGGGCGAGAGCCCCGTGAACAGCAGCACCACGTTGTCGCGGGTGGGCGACAGCTCGCCCCAGGTCTCATACGCCAGCGTCACCTGGGGCAGCACGGCCCCGCGCCGCAACCGGAAGGGCGCGGGCAACGTCAGGCTGTGCGGGGTGCTCTCCGGCGCCGCCTGGGCGGCGGCCGGGCGGCGACGCTCGATGGGAAACGCGATGGTCTGGGCGGTCATCGCTGACCCTCCCCCTGCCGTGAATGACGCCATTCATACGCATGGCCGGGAGACGATGCTACTCAACCGATCAAGTTTCGCGGGAATCGGGGATTCCAGCCGGGGCCCGGGCTGGGCGGGCGGCGCGCGCTGTCGGTGCGATCAGGGCAGGCGCCGGCCGCTCACCTGCCAGCTCTGGTCGGTGCAGGTGGTGAACCCGCACACCAGCCCGGCGAAGCTCAGCGACAGCCGCCCGGTCCAGGTGTCGGGGCTGTCGAAGCTGCCCCGCAGCACATAGGTCTCGGTGCAGCCCAGGTCGCCGCCGGGCAGCACCCCGCGCACCTCGAAGTCGGCGCCGTCGGGGGCGGGCCGCTGGCTCATCAGCGCCGGCGCCCCCTCGACGTCCAGCACCCCCGCCACCACCGAGAAGTCGAAGGCCCGCACGTCCAGGTTGAGCACGTCGTCGCCGTTGAACAGGTCCACGCAGCCGTAGACGATCTGCGGCTCGGCGTCGTACCGCCCGGGGTAGGCCACCGGCGCCCCGCAGCCGGGCGCGTCCGGCGTCTCGGCGCACCGCACCTCGCAGCCATTCTCGAGCGCGCCGTCGGCGTCCACGAAGCCCTCGTCGCAGAACCGCAGCAGGCAGGTGCGCTGCTCGCAGCGGGTCCAGGCGTTGGGCCGCTCACAGCTGAGCCCGCAGCCGCCGCAGTTCGCCCCGTCGAAGTCCAGGTCGAAGCCCTCGTCCGTGCGCCCATCGCAGTCATTGTCGGCGCCATCGCAGGCCTCGGGCGCCGGCGTGCACTCGCAGCCCGTCGCCGGGTCGCCGTCGGCGTCCACGAAGCCCGCCTCGCAGGCCCCCAGCCGGCAGGCCCCCTGGCTGCACAGCGCCTCGGCCTGCGGGAAGGCGCAGGCCTGCCCGCACGCCCCGCAGTTGGCCGGATCGCCGCTCAGGTCGAAGCCCTCGTCCACCCGCCCGTCGCAGTCCTGATCGGCGCCGTCGCACACCTCGGGCCCGCTCGGCGCGCACTCACAGCCGTTCGCGGCCTCACCGTCGGCGTCCACGAGGCCCTCCACGCACCCGTCGATTCGGCAGGCCCCGGCCACACACACCGGCGTCGCCCCGGGGAACACGCACGCCTGCCCGCAGGCCCCGCAGTGCTGTACGTCGGCGCGCAGATCGAAGGCCTCGTCCACGGCCCCATCGCAGTCGTCGTCCTGCCCGTTGCACTGCTCGGCGCCCGTGGGCGCGCAGGCGTACTCGCAGCCCGTGCGCGGATCGCCGTCCAGGTCCACGTGCCCGGGCGTGCAGGCCTGCAGCACGCAGTCGCCGGCCTCGCAGGCCGGCACCCCGAAGTCAAACGCACACAGCCGGCCGCAGCGCCCGCAGTGGCGGACGTCGCGCTGCAGGTCGACCTCCTCGTCCACCGCGCCGTCGCAGTCGTTGTCGATCCCGTCGCACACCTCGGGGCCGCTGGCCGCGCAGGCGTACTCACAGCCCGTCTCATAGGCCCCGTCCAGGTCCACGGCCCCGTCCTCGCAGCCCGCCAGCGCGCACGCCCCCTCGTCGCAGCGCACCACCGCCCCGGGGCGCGCGCAGGCCACGCCGCAGCCGCCGCAGTGCGC
>JAUHVS010000648.1 GCA_030424955.1 bacterium
CGCCGCCCCCTGGCTGGGCGAGCACATCGACCCGGCCCGCCCCGATCTCACCCGGGTGAGCCTGGCCATCGTGGAGGCCACCAACGCGGCCCGCGTGGCCCACGGCCTGAAGCCCGTCGCGTCACACGCGGCCCTCAACGCGGCCGCCGGCGAGCACGCCCGGCGCATGGCCGAGCTGGGCTTCTTCGACCACGTCGATCCGCACGACGCCGCGCACCGCACGCCCACCGACCGCGTGGCGCTGGCGGGGGTCGCCAACCCCAAGACCGCCGAGAACATCGCCACGCAGCTGGTGCTCGACCACACCGGCGAGGGCCCCCTGTGGGACGCCGGCGGCGGCTTCTCGGCCACGCCCGGCGGCCCCGCGCTGCCGGCCCACACCTACCGCAGCTTCGCGGCGCGGGTGGTGCAGCGGTGGCTGGACTCGCCCGGCCACCGGCGCAACCTGCTGGCCAAGGAGGCCCGCCAGATGGGGGCCGGCGCCGCGCGCTTCGTGCAGGCTGGGGGCATGCCCACCTTGACGGCGGTGCAGGTGTTCCAGTGGCATGAGCCCGTGCGCACGCAGCCCTTGCCGCGGCGCCCGGTGGTGCGGCGGTAGGTCGCGGACAGCAGAGGGGAGCGCGCGATGGGACAGGGGCGTGGGTGGGGCCGATGGGCCGTGGGGCTGGGCCTGGGCCTGGCGGTGAGCACAGCCGGCTGGGCGCAGTCGCCCCTCGGTGGCCCCGATCCCTGGGAGGAGCTGGAGCGCGAGAGCCAGCGCTACCGCGAGGCTGAGCTGCCCCCGCCGCTGTCACCCCCCGAGGCGGCCGCCGCTGAGCCGGCAGAGGCCGGGCAGCCAGCCGAGCCCGCACAGCCAGCCAAGCCCGCGAAGGCCGCTCAGCCGACCAAGCCCGCGAAGGCCGCACAGCCGACCAAGCCCGCGAGGGCCGCTCAGCCCACCAAGCCTGCAGAGGCCGCGAAGGCCGCTCGGCCGTCAAAGCCCGCGCAGCCGGCGCGCCCGATCGAGGTCGCGAAGCCCGCGCAGCCCGCTCGCCCGGCCAGCGGTGATCTCGACGCCCCCCTCGACCTGCGGCAGCTCGACCGCGCCCGCCTCGCCACCGCCATCGTCGAGGCCACTCACGCCGCTCGGCGGCGCCACGGCCTACCGGCGCTGCCGGCCGAACCCCGGCTGACGGCGGCGGCCCAGGGTCACGCTGAGCGCATGGCGCAGCTTCGGTTCTTCGACCACACCGACCCCCACAGCGCGGCGCACCGCACCCCCAAGGACCGCGCGGCCCTGGCCGGGGTCGCCAACCCGCACATCGCCGAGAACATCGCGACGCAGTTCGCCCTGCAGCACGACGGCGGCCAGCTGTGGGTCATCGACCGCCAGCGGGGCGCCTTCGCCCGCACGCCCCGGGGCGCGGCCATCCCCATGCACACCTACCGCAGCTTCGCGGCCCGGGTCGTACAGCGCTGGCTCGACTCGCCAGGGCACCGCCGCAACCTGCTCAGCCCCAAGGGCCTGCAGATGGGCGCCGGCGCCGCGGTCATGCCAGACGACGGCGACGGCTTCCCCAAGCTCACGGCGGTCCAGGTGTTCCAGTGGTTCGCGCCGGTGCGCTGAGCCCCAAGGTTCGGGGCCGCTGACGGCGGCTGCGGGGCTGAGGCGGGCGCGGGTAGGCGGCGCGGTGGGTGAGGGCCCGGGGCGTCAGCCGTGGATCTGCTGCGCGAGGTAGTTCTGCAGGCCCACCTGGTCGATGAGCTCAAGCTGGGCCTCGAGCCAGTCGATGTGCTCCTCCTCGCTGGTGAGGATCTCCGACAGCAGCACGCGGGTGCCCTCGTCGCTCTTCTCGACGCACAGCTCGATGGCCTTCTGCAGCCGGGGCACCGCCAGGTACTCCAGCGCCAGGTCGACCTTGAACTGCTCCTCGACGGTCTCGCCGATGGTGACCTTGAACAGCCGCTGCACGTTGGGCAGGCCGCCCAGGTACAGGATGCGCTCGATGAGCACGTCGGCGTGCTTCATCTCGTCGATGGACTCGTGGCGGATGTAGGCGGCGAGCTTCTGGTAGCCCCAGTCCTGGCACATCTTCGCGTGCAGGAAGTACTGGTTGATGGCGGTCAGCTCGCCGGTGAGGACCTCGTTCAGGGCATTGATGATGGCCTGATCGGTGGTGCGCTTGCTGCGGCTCATGGGGGTTCACTTCCAGCCGCAGGCGCGGCGTTCAGGCCCATCAGCGGGGGGAGGCTCCCCCGGCGGGCCGCTGTTCTCTCAACATTCGGCGCAGGTGCGCGCGGCACATGCCGCAGTCACCGCCCGCGCCACAGGCGCGCTGGAGGGTCCGCAGGTCTTGCGCACCTCGCTGCGCCTCTTCGCGGACACGCCGGTCGGACACCCCTTCGCATACACAAACGATCATGTGGACGCCACCCCGTTTCGCTCGTGGGCACCGGCCTGGGTGCCACCGTCGATTTCATACAAATGAAATTCGTTTTCATCGTCAAGGCAGAACGCACGGAAATCGTGCGGTCCCCCGTGGCCCTTGCGAAACGCGGGCCAAGGGCGGGGCAGTCGTGCTAGACGTTTCGCAACGCGGATCGCGGCAATGGGAGCGCAGATGGTGGTCGCAAAGGCGGGGCTCTCGGACCTCTTCATCGGCATCGCCGGGCTGATCGGCGCCGGCAAGACGACCCTGGCGACGGCGCTCGGTGAGCACCTCGGCCTGCCCGTCTACTTCGAGCCGGTGGCCGACAACGTGTACCTCGAGGATTTCTATCGCGACACGGCGCGTTACGCGTTCGCTACGCAGATCTACCTGCTGAACCGCCGCTTCCAGCAGCACCAGGAGATCATCTGGCGGGGCGGCGGGGGCGTGCAGGACCGCACCATCTACGAGGACGCGGTGTTCGCGAAGACCCTGGTGGACCAGGGGCTGATGGATCCGCGGGACTACGAGACGTACGTCCAGCTCTTCAAGCACATGTCGAACTTCATGTGCCGCCCGAACATGATCGTGTTCCTGGACCTCACGCCCGAGCAGAGCATGGACCGCATCCGCATGCGCAACCGGGCCGTGGAGTCGGGCATTACCCTGGAGTACCTGACGGCGCTCCACGCCGCCTACCAGGCCTTCATCGAGGACATCAGCCGCTCGATCCCGGTGATCCGCGTGGACTACTCGCAGTTCCGCGACGCCGAGGAGATGGCGTCGGTCATCGAGCGGGCCTACCTCACCAACCACTTCATCCGCGACGCCGAGTGGCGGCCCACCCGCTCCTGAGCCGCGGCGCATGCCACGCTCGCGGCCTGGCGGGGCCGGCGGTCTGGGCGCGGGGGCCCCTGCACCGGCTGGCGTCCCCCGGCTCAGCGCAGCAGCGGCGGCCCCTGCCCGGGGCGGGCGCCCGCTGATGGACACCCACCGCCACACCGCGCCCGCGTCAGCGGCAGCCCCCGCCGGAGCAGGTCTGCGTCACGCTGGCGCCGACGCCCACCGTGCGCGTGCACTGGCCCCCCGAGCAGGTCAGCGAGCCCGTGGCCCCGGTCTGCACGGTCTGGGCGCACTGGCCACCGGAGCAGGTGAAGGCGGCCGTCGCGCCGGTGGTGGCGGTCTGGGTGCACTGGCCCCCCGAGCAGGTGGCGCGGCAGGTCGAGCCGGTGCTGCAGGTGACCGTGCAGCCGCCAGCGGGGCAGGTGAACGCGCACTCCTTGCCCGTGGCGCAGGTCTCGCCCGCGGGGGCGCCCGCGCCCGCGAGGGGCGGCGCCACCACCACGGCCTGCAGGGCGGCCCGGGCCGCCGCGGCGGCCGCGTCGTCAGCCGCCTCTTCG
>JAUHVS010000649.1 GCA_030424955.1 bacterium
CTCTCGGTGTCGACGTCGTCGATGCCGCGGTAGCCGATGGCCTGGATGGCGAGGGTACCCGGCGAGCCGCCGGCCACCACCCGCACGCTGGCCACGCCGTCCGAGTTGGTCGTGGTGACGTACAGCTCGTTGCGCAGGTCGGCGCTGTTCGAGGCCGCGCGGATGTCGTCGCGGTCGGGCTCCGGGAGCACCACGATGCCCCCCGGGGGGGCGTCGCCTGGGCGGAGCCCTGAGAGCCGGAAGGCGACGGGCACGTCGGCCACGGGGCGGTCGGCCTCGGTGACCTTGAAGCGCAGCACCAGGTTGTCGGGGCGGCCGCCGCCCGAGCCGCGGATGCTGATGACCGCGTCGCCCGCGTCATCGAAGGGCACGAAGCTGACGGTCCAGGGGTTGATGATGGGCGCCATGTCGGGCCCGAGATCCCCGGCGTCCACGCCCATGTCCTCGATGCCCGCGTCCGGCAGCGGCACGCTGGCGTCGAGGATGCCGCACTCGCGGAGGAACTCCTCGCGGCCCACGCAGCGGATCGGGAAGTTCCGGAACGGCGTGATGCTGGGGATGATCTCGCCCGCCGTGGCGGACGGGTAGTCGGTGACGGTGGCGGTGAGGCTCACCGTGCCCAGCGAGATGCAGAAGAACTGATCGCGGGCGCTGCGGCCGAGGAAGTCGACGTCCCGGCTGGTGTCCTGGAAGCTGAAGCTGTCGCCGCTCGGCGTGCGCGAGGACACGAAGAAGCCACGGCCGTCGCTGCCCTCGGCGATGCTGATCTGCACCGGCGTGCCGGGCAGCATCTCCCGGGAGTCGGAGGCGGGGTCGGTGCCCGTGACCACGATGTCGACCGCCTGGAACGAGCCCGCCGCCACCTCGTCCACGGTGGTGACCGGCAGCACATTTCGGCCACAGGCGTTGCTGGCCACGATGGTCAGCGTCGGCTCTCCCTGGTCGACGGCGCTGCCCTCCTCGGTACAGCCAAGCGCGAAGGCGGTCGTCGCCGTGGCGATCAGAGCACAGGACCACCGGCTCAACGGACGTTGCCACCGCATGAAGGCCTCCCAATTCTTCGGACACACGCAGCCAAATCGGCGCGTGTCGATTGGTCCCAAGGCTAACGACGCCGTGAGAAGAGTGTCAACAACGCCGGACCGGCGGCCTCGGTTGAGGGTCGTTTGCGGCGCCTGAATCCCAAGTGCCTGAAAGTATTGGCGCTTTTTATGGCGACTGTGCGGGGCGTGCCACGAGCACGTTCACGTGGTCCGGCGCCGAGGTGTCGACGCCGTCGGTGACCACCAACTCGAAGATGTACAGGCCGGGCACCGTGAGCTCCAGGCGGGGCACCTCGGCGGTGCGGGCGTCGCCCAGCAGGGTCAGCCCGCTGGGGGCCCGCAGCACGGCCCAGCGCACCTCGATGGGATCGCCGTCGGGGTCGAAGCTCGCGGTGGCGTCCAAGAAGGCCTCGGCGGGCCCATCGGCGGGCATCTCGACGCGCTGATCGAAGCCCGCCACCGCCACGGGCGGCGCGTTGACCTCGTCGGTGGCGCAGCCAGCCAGCGCGAGCAGCAGAGCGGCTGCGGCGCCGCGGGCGGCGCGGCAGGGCCGTCGTCGGGCGACGGGTGCGCGGGCTGCGCCCATGAGCTGATCCATCGTCGGTCCCTCCCAGCGCCTATCCCGTCGGCGCGTCGATGCTGATATGCTCCGCCCACCGCAGCCTTTGGAGGATTCGATGGGTCGCAAGCTGGCGAACCTCGCCCTGGCGTCTGGCCTTCTGACGCCGTTGGCCGTCAGCGCCAACTCGATCGAGACGGAGTATCCCGACAACGGCGCGCGGGCCCTGGGTCGGGCGGGGGCCTTCGCTGCCCGCGCCGACGATCCGACGGCAATCTACTACAACCCGGCCGGCCTGGGTCGACAGCGCGGCTTCTCGCTGCTCTTGTCGAGCAACGTGGTGGCCTTGGACCACCGCTTCGACGCCGCCGACGACACCGTGGCCCGGCGCGAGCGGTCGCTGGGCGCCATCGAGCAGGAGCACCCGGCCTCCTTCGGCCCCATGCTCGCGGGGCACTTCGACATCGAAGGGCTCGACGACTTCGACTTCGGGTTTGGCGTGTACGGCCCGTCGAGCACCATGCTCAAGTCCTTCCCCAACCAGATCCCGGTCAACAGCGTCGGCGCCCAGACCAGCCCCGACGACAACATCGTCAACTGGCTGCGCCCCAACGGCATGCTGGTGGACGCCGAGATGTTCCTGGCCTACCCCACCGTCGCGGTGGCCTACGAGGTCATGGACGGCCTGCGGCTGGGGCTGTCGCTCCAAGCCGTGCTCATGTCGGCCACCCTCACCCAGTCCATCGGCCCGCCCCAGCCGGCGCTGACGGAGCTGACCTTCGCCGACTGGTTCACGCCCACGGCCATCATCGGCGTGCACTACACGCCCTTCCCCTGGCTCGAGATCGGCGCCAGCGTGCGGCCGGGCTTCGAGGTCGAGGCCCGCGGCAGCGCCAAGCTCACCACCTACGAGGGCACCGGCCCCGACGGCGAGGGGCCCTTCACGCCCACCGGCGGGCCCTTGCGGCTCGAGGACAGCAACGGCAACCCCGACGACGGCCTCACCTTCACCTACAACCACCCGCTGATCGCCCGCGGCGCCGTGCGCTTCGTGCAGCCGCGCTTCGACATCGAGATCGACTACATCTTCCAGCAGAACAGCCGCCACGACGCCTTCGTGGTGGACTTCGACGCCACCACCGCCGTCATCCCCGAGGCGAACTTCGAGTCGCCGGTGCCCACGGTGCGCGACGTGCGCAACTACAAGGACACCCACGAGGTGCGGCTCGGCGGGGATTATGTGGTGCTGCCGGGGATCTTCATGGTGCGCGGCGGCGGCGCCTACGCCACCGGCGCCAGCCCCGACAACTACACCAACCTCGACTTCCCGAGCCTCGATCGCTGGTCGCTGCACGCGGGCTTCGGCATCGCCGCGGAGCGTATCGGGCTGGAGTTCGACATCGGCTACGCCTACGTGGCGATGATCGAGCGCGAGGTCACCGACTCCAAGACCACCATCATCGACATCACCAAGCCCTCGGGCATCGGCTCGCCCGTCGGCAACGGCACCTTCTCGGGCCACTACCACATCTTCGGCGCCTCGGCGCTGTGGCACGTCTGGTAGGGTGCGCGGCCCCGGGCCAGGGGGGGTTCGCCTGAATCCACCCGCCCGCCGCACGAATCTCTGAGGCCCATGCGCGCAGCTCTCGACGAGACCTTCCCCCTCGACGCCCTCCTCAACGCCCTCGGCGACCCCGCCGCCCGGGTGGACGTGCGCGGGGTGGACCTGGACCTGCTGGCGTACGTCGCCGTGGCGGTGCAGGGCCGGCTCAAGCGGCCGGTCGTCATCCTCACCCCGGGGGGATCCGAGGCGCGCCGGATCGCCGCGGATCTGCGCTTCTTCGCGGGCGAGTCGTTGGCGGTGACCCGCGTGCCCGCGGTGGACGCCAACCCCTACGGGGAGCTGAGCCCCGATCGCGGGCAGGTGATGGACCTGCTGGCCGCGCAGGCGGCCCTCGCGTGGGACCAGGGCGGCGCCTTCGTGGTGCTCGAGGCCGAGGCCCTGGGCCGCCGGGTCATCCCGCGGGACGTGCTGGTGGCCTTCAGCTACCTGGTGGCCGTCGACCAACCCCTCGACCGGGAGGCCTGCCTGCGGGCCCTGGCCGATGGCGGCTACCACGCCGTGTCGTCCGTGGAAGACCCCGGCACGTTCGCGATCCGCGGGGGCATCCTCGACGTCTTCCCCCCGCACCTG
>JAUHVS010000650.1 GCA_030424955.1 bacterium
GAACACGCCGCCGAGCAGCGTGTAGTCGGTGCCGGCCGTCAGGGTGACGTCCTGCGTGTACGTGCCCGTCAGGGCGCAGCGGCCGCTCTGGGCGAACAGGCCGGCGGGGCAGGTCACGCTGCCGTCGTCACCGAGCCCCCCGCCCACCGGCGCCTCGTCGTCCTCGCCACAGGCCGCCAGGCCCAAGGCCAGCGCGCCCACGGCGCACAGCCGACCCCACCCCACCCGCTTCGTGTGCTTCATCGCCATGCGTCACCTCGCTGTGTCGGGGTGGACCATCCCGGGCGTCGGTGACACTGCGGTGGCAGGACGGCGAACCCTTCGCGAGCAAGAACGACGGTTTCACCAACGAAAACAAAGCGTTACAGAAAGGCACCACGGGCGAGACCGCCGCGCGTCGCCCACGCGTCAGCCCGGCGCCGAGGGGGCATCAGCGGCACGGCAGATCGGTGTCATCCGTGTATCATCGCCTGTGTGGCAGGCGAAC
Organism: bacterium; assembly: GCA_030424955.1. Lineage (GTDB taxonomy): Bacteria > Myxococcota_A > Bradymonadia > UBA7976 > UBA1532 > JACKDL01. Next base: position 488 of record JAUHVS010000650.1, read on the forward strand.
AGAGGGGGCAGAGCGAGAGGCGACCGGTCGGGGGTGGTGGCCATCAGGTGTCGTCGAACACCTCATCGATCAGGCGGCGAAAGAACCCCTTCTTCGCCGGATCCACCACCTTGACGTCCACGCCGCCGAAGCAGGCGACGCCCGTCACCCGGATGACCGTCGGCGGCGCCCCGTCGGGCGCCGGCAGCGCCTTCACCCCCGACTGCGCGAAGCCGCCAAAGAGGCCCACCCCCTCGACGATGACCGGCACGTCGTGGGGCACCCGCAGCTCCACCCCGCCGAAGATGGCCACGGCGTGCACGTGGATCTCGCCGGCCGGCAGGTCCGCCTGGGTGAAGTCGAGCTCGACCCCGCCGAAGAACCCCAGGCAGCGCATCGCGGGCTGGGGCCGCCAGCCCCCCTTGCGCTCGATGCCCCCGAAGGCCCCCACCATCCAGCGCGGCCGCTTCGCCCCGCGCGGCGCCAAGGCTGTGGGCGCCGCGGCGGGCACCGGCACCTCGGCGGGCGCCCCATGGGGCACCACCACGGGCACCGGCGCCGAGCGCTCGAGCCCGGGCAGATCCGCCAACAGGGGCCCCAGCGCGTCGGGGTGATCCGCCAGCGCCACCGCGCGGGCCCGGCGCTCGAACTCGGCGGGCACCAGCCGGCTCTCTTGGAAGTGGGCCTCCAGCGCGGCCATCGCCTCGCTGCGCGCCGCCTGCAGATCCCCCGACGACACGTCGGCCGGCCCGAGCCCGGGCGCCTCAGCGGGCAGCGGGTGGGCCGCCCACCACCCGCGGGCCTCGGCCTGGGTCCAGCGGGGCCCCGGCAGCGCGTCCAGGGCGTCGCTCAGCGCCAGCGCGCTCTCGAAGCGGGCCTCGGGCGCCTTGGCCAGCAGCCGCGCGATCAGGGCCACCAGGCCCGGCGGCACCGGCTGAGACGCCCGGGTGTCCACCGCCGGCGGCACCTCGTTCAGGTGCGCCATCAGCAGCGCCATGCTCGACGCCCGCCCGGGGAACACCAGCTGCCCCGTGAGCAGCCACCAGCCCACGCAGCCCAGCGCGTACAGATCGGCGCGGGCGTCCACGGCGGCGCCCTGGATCGCCTCGGGCGCCATGAACGCGGGCGAGCCCGGCACCGCCCGGGAGTCCGTCAGCTGGCTCGCGTCGGCGTCCACCAGCGGCTTCACCAGCCCGAAGTCCAGCACCTTGATGACGTCGTGCTCGACCCCCAGCGTGCTCGCGAACAGGTTGGCCGGCTTGATGTCGCGGTGCAGCAGCCCGGCGGCGTGGGCCTCGGCCAGGCTGGTGCAGGCCTGCCGCAGGCAGTGCACCACCCGCGCCGGCGGCAGCGGCCCGTGGCGCAGCACCAGGGTCTTCAGATCCAGCCCCGCCAGGTGCTCCATGGCGTACCAGAACACCCCGTCGGGGGTGGTGCCGAAGTCGAACACCTCGACGGTGTGGGGCGAGCGCAGCCGGCTGGTGGCCTGAGCCTCGCGCTCGAAGCGCCGCAGCAGCGTGGCGGCCTCGGCGCTGGGCCCCAGGGTGTCGGGCCGCACCAGCTTGACCGCGGCGGGCCGGTCGAGCCGCACCTGCCGCGCCCGCCAGACCTCGCCCATGCCGCCCCGCCCGATGAGGGCCTCGAGCGCGTAGCCGCCCACCTGTCGCATGCCCGCCCTCCTGGCTCGCTGGCGCGTGAGCGGCATAGCGCGGGGGCCGCCCCCACGCCAAGGGCCACGGCGGGGCCCCCGGCCCCCCGACCGCACCGCCGAACGCAAACCACTGTTTTTACTGCATTTCTCATTTTTCGATGACGATTGGCGTCACACCGGCCGGCTTTGTCCGATGAGTCAGTGAGGCCCCCAGTCGGTGGGGGCCCCTGCCACACGGGACACCCCATGAGCCGGATCCAGCGCAAGTTCAACCGCCAGCAGCCCCGCGACCCCTGGGGCCTCAGCTCGGCCATCACCCCCCTCGGGGGCGGCCTCTACAGCGTGCGCTTCGACCTGCCCGCCCCCTCGGGCGCGGCGCCCGATCCCCACGCCCTGCATGACGACTGCCGCCTCTGCCAGTGGATCGCCGCCCGGCAGCGCGGCGCCCAGCCCCTCGGTACCCGGCAGCGCGGGCGCAAGCAGCGCGGTGCCCAGCCCCACGGGACCCGGCAGCGCAGCCCCCAGCCGCACGCCGCCCAGCCCCACGCCCACCCGGCCCACGCCAACCACACCCACACCGCCGACGGAGCCGCCTGAGCCATGCACGCCCACACCCCGTTCACCGATCCCCAGGCCCGCTCGTGGTTCGAGTCCACCATGATGGGCTACCTGGGCGCCCCCACGCCCCCCGCCCCCAAGGTGTCGGTGGCCCTCATCGCCGAGGCCCACCGCCGCATCGACGCGGTGCTCGACGGCGACGTGATGGCCCCTGTGCTCGCCGACGCCCAGCACGATCTGCGCAGCTACCGCCGCGGCCTCGACGGCCCCCAGCGCGCCATGCTCGCGCGCCTCGTGCGCGACTGGCTGCTGTGCGACATGGGCTGGCCCGACGACACCGTCGCCCACGCCCTGGCGGCCCAGGCCACCGAGCGCGGCGAGGCCGATCTCGCGCATGTGTTCGACGCCATGCACCGCAGCCAGCTCATCGACTGGACCGTCGCCCGCCGCCCCCGCCGCAAACACGGCCCCGCCCCGGGCACCCTGGGCCTCACCCGCGCGGCCGACCCCGACACCACGGTCTGGGTGCGCGCCCCCCGGCTCACCGCCCACCCGCCCGCCGACACCTGGGTGCAAGCCCGCCTGTGGCCCGCCGGCGAGGGCGAGTGGACCCTCGCCCCCGGCATCGTGCTGCGCTACGACACGCCCCTGCTCGCCCCCCAGCCCGACAGCCCCACCCTGCACCCCGACGAGGTGGCCACCCGCCTGCACCAGGTGGTCTCGGGCTGGTGGTCGGAGCTCAACCGCATCCGGCGGCTACAGGCGCTGCTGCCGGGGGGGTGAGGGGGGTCCTTCTCCCGTTGGCCGAGCCTGTACTGCACCGCTTGGCGGCTGTGTCGAACGGTGCAACACGTGACCGCGAAAGGCCTGACGATCTGCGCAACAGACGCCGCGTTTGTCCGATGGCACCAGTCGACCCCCTGCACGCTGGACCCCGCCATGCTCTGCTCGCTTCACCGAGACGCCCGCCCAGACGAGCCCGTCAACGACACCCCGGCACCTGCCCGAGACACCGAGCGCCGGCACCGGGGCCGCCACATCCTGCCCAACACGTGGCAGCTGTGTACCAGCCGCACCATCGAGGGCCGCTACGACTTCAGCGAGTTCACAGAGCACGACG
>JAUHVS010000651.1 GCA_030424955.1 bacterium
CCCGGCAGGGGCTGGCTCACGGGCCACGCCGCGACGCACTGCGCCGTGCCCAGCACGACCTCGCAGCGCTGGTAGACCGGGCAGGCCACGGCCAGGCACGGGTTGGTGAGGCACTCGCCGCGGTCGCAGACCTGGCCCGGACCACACGTGACCACCAGGCAGGGGTCGGCGACGCAGCGGTTGTCGACGCAGATCTCGTCGGCCGCCGGGCAGCCCACGGGGCCGCAGCCCGTCTCGCCGCACAGCCCATCAAAGCAGGCTGTGGCGGCGGGGCAGCTCACCTCGGCGCACGAGAACACACACTCGCCGCCACGACAGAAGCTGCCCTCAGCGCAGCTCACCCCAGCGCAGGGATCAGGCTCACAGGCGCCCGCAGCGCCACACCGCTCACCGGCCGCGCAGCCCGTATGCCCGCAGTCCGCCGGCCCACAGGTGCCGTCCGGGCCGCACACCTGGCCCCCGTCGCAGGTCACGCCCGCGCAGGGGTCGACGCAGCCATCGACGGTGCAGATCTCGTTGGGGTTCTCGCAGGGCTGCACCTGGCACCACGGCACGCACGCGTTGTCGGCGCAGAAGCGCAGGTCGATGTCGCCGCACTCGCCGCCGTCGCCGCAGGCGGGCAGGCAGCCGCCCTCGTAGCAGGTCTCGTCGGCCCCACACAGCGCGCCGCCCTCGTCGATCTGCCCGTCACAGTCGTCGTCGAAGTTGTTGCAGGTCTCGGCGGGGGGCGCCCCGCAGGTCCCGCAGCGGTTGCGCACGGCCTCGTCGATCTGGCCATCGCAGTCGTTGTCGACGAGATCGCAGACCTCCTCGACGGGCGACTGGGTGGGCAGGCACAGGGTCGCGCCGCCGACGCACTGCCAGCTCCCCAGGGCGCAGCCGCCGGCCAGCTGCGTGGCGCACTGGCCAGGCACGACCACCGGGCGCCCATCGGGCCGCACGTCGATGAGGCCGTCGCAGTCGTTGTCGACGCCGTCACAGATCTCGGGCTGACCGTCCGGCGTACAGAAGTCGCGGTCGCAGGCGTCGCCCTGGCCGTCGCGATCGGTGTCGAACTGGTCGACGTTGCCGATCTTGGGGCAGTTGTCGCAGGCGTCGCCGATGCCGTCCCCGTCCTCGTCGCGCTGGTCGGGGTTGGGGACGGTCGGGCAGTTGTCCTCGGGCAGGCAGACCTCGTCGAGGTCCTCATCGGAGCACGGCAGGCCCACGCCCCACTGGATCGCGTAGCAGACCTCGCCGCTGGTCTGACCGGGCTCGAGGGGGCCGGCGTCGTAGCGGATGGCCAGCGTGACGTCGAAGCCCTCGTCGGTGATGAGGTTGCCGTCCACGTCGATGTTTGCCTGGCGGCGGTTGATGTCGTTGCGCAGCGTGTGGCAGCCGGCCTGCACGTTGGCGATGCGGCCCTGCTGGTCGCTGTAGCTGCCCACCTCCCACGAGTTGAGGAAGCGGTCGCCGTTGTCGAGGCTGAACAGCCCCAGGAAGGTCACGGGCTCGTCCGGGTTGTCGCCGCTGTCGAACTCCCACAGGGTCTTCGGCAGGCCGATGTTCGTCGCGCCACGGTCGTTGGTGAACCCGGCCTCAAACTCAAGGTCGCCGTCGATGTACGGCGTGAGCGCGACCGTCTGCATCACCTGGTTGGTGCGGTTGGTGAACGTGTAGCAGTGCCGAAGCTGCGTGCAGTCGAGGACGAAGCGCGCGCTCACCTCGAGGCCGTTGATGGAGAACTGGCTCTGGACCTCGCCGTCGACGATCTGGGCGACGCCCGGGTTGCCGGCGAAGCTGCTGGACTGAAGCCAGTCCCCCTCGGTGCGGCCGTCCGCGGTCGTGCGGCAGAGGAAGGGCCGGGAGGCGAAGACCGTCGAGATCAGCGCGTCGCCGCGGGGATCGTCGATGGGGTTGTACAAGCCCCGGCGCCCCCCGATGGAGCTCCCAAACGCCCCATATGCGTCGATGGAGACGTCAACGATCCCCAGATCCGCGTCGCAGGTCGCCTGGTCGGTCTGAAACCGATGGCTCTCGGCGCCATTGGGGAACTGGGCGAGGGCCGCCGACGGCGCCAGAAGGGCCAGGGCGACTGCGAAGGACTCAAGACTACGAACGGACACGCGGCGAACCCCCGGGCGGACGGACTGGCCTCTCAGTAGGCCAGCAGCGCCTGCAAAGCATCAATGACGTCACTCTCCTGCGGCAGGGTAGCGCGCTCAAGGATGCGTGAGAAACCGATGGGCACATCCAACGCGCCCACCCGCCGCACCGGCGCGTCCAGCCACTCAAACAGGTCGCTGGCGATCCGTGCGGCGATCTCGGCGCCAAAGCCCTGCGTGATGTGGTCTTCGTGCACCACCAACACCTTGCCGGTCTTGCGCACCGAACGGGCCACGGTATCGAAGTCCCAGGGTCGAATCGAGCGCAGATCGATCACCTCGACCTCGGCCCCTTCCCGCGCCAGCTTGCCGGCCGCCCGCAGGCACCAGTGCACGGGCGTACCCCAGGCGATGACCGTCGCGTCGGCCCCTTCGCGGCGCACGCGGGCCTTCCCGAAGGGCACGGCGTGGTCGTCGTCGCAGGCCGGCGTCGCCGCAAACGGCTGATTGTAAAGGAACTTCGGTTCGAGGAAGAAGGTCATGCCCCGGCTGCGCAGGCAGGTGCGCAGCAGGCCCGCCGCGTCGTCTGCGAAGGCCGGCGCCACCACCCGCACCCCGGGCAGGTGGCCCATCAGGGCCTCGACGTTCTGCGAGTGGTACAGCCCGCCGCCGATGTAGCCCCCGCTCGACAGGCGCAGGGTCACGTTGGGCGAGAACTGGCCGCGGCTGCGCCAGTACTCGTGGCTCATCTCGACGATCTGCTCCATCGCGGGCCACACGTAGTCCGCGAACTGCGCCGCCTCGACCACCACCCGGATGTCGTCGTTGAAGCGGCACAGCCCGTTGGCCGTGCCCACGATGTAGTCCTCGGCGATGGGGCCGTTGAAGACCCGGCCCGCGCCGAAGGCCTGCTGCATGCCCTTGGTGACGTTGAAGACGCCGCCCTTGTCGCCGCTGGCCACGTCCTGGCCCCACAGGAAGGTGTGCTCGTTGCGGGCGAACTCGGCGTGCAGCGTGGCGTTGATGGCCTCGCGGATCTTCCACTTGTCGCCCGACTCCGGGGTCGGCGTCTCGGCGGGGACCCAGGGCGCGGGCTCCACGAAGTCGAGCACGGTGGCCGGATCCGGATCCGGGGAGGCCTCGGCCCGGGCGCAGTCGGCCTCGACCAGGGCCTCGTTCTGCGCCTCGATCTCGGCCAGCTCGGCCTCGGTGGCGAAGCCGGCCGCCACGATGGCGGCGCGCAGCGGCGGCAAGGGGTCCTGGCCCTTGACGGCCTCGATCTCCTCGGCGTCCCGGTACAGGTCGTGCCGGTCGGAGTTCGAGTGGGCCCCGATGCGCACGCACTGCGCGTGCAGCAGCACCGGCCCCTCGCCGGTCTTGACGTGGGCGATGGCCTCGGCCATCCCCCGGTGACAGTCCACGAAGTCCGTGCCGTCCACGTTGATGATCTTGAGGTTGGCCAGCCCACGGTAGTTGTCGCTGATGCGGGTGTTCGCCGACTGCTCCCGGGTGGGCACCGAGATGCCGTAGCCGTTGTTCTGCACGACGAAGATGACCGGCAGCTGCTCGCGGCTCGCGCCGTTCAGGGCCTCGTAGACGTAGCCCTCGCTGGTGCTCGCCTCGCCCTGGCTCGAGTACGCGATGCCGTCGGCGCCGTAGTGCTTGATGGCGCGGGCGACGCCCACCGCGTGCAGCGTGTGGTT
>JAUHVS010000652.1 GCA_030424955.1 bacterium
GTCGATCGCGGTGTTGAGGAAGAAGGCGAGCACGGTCGGCGCCGGCCCGTTGATCGTCATCGACACCGAGGTCGTCGGGTCGACGAGGTCGAAGCCGTCGTAGAGCGCCTCCATGTCGTCCAGCGTCGCGACGGAGACGCCGGAGGTGCCGACCTTGCCGTAGATGTCGGGCCGCACGGCCGGGTCGCGCCCGTAGAGCGTCACCGAGTCGAAGGCCGTCGACAGGCGGGCGGCCGCCTGGCCCTTCGACAGGAAGTGGAAGCGGCGGTTGGTGCGCTCCGGGTGGCCCTCGCCGGCGAACATCCGGGTCGGATCTTCGCCCGCGCGCTTGAAGGGGAACACGCCGGCGGTAAAAGGGAAGTCCCCCGGCACGTTCTCCAGCCAGCGCCACTTCAGCAGCTCCCCCCAGTCGCTGCTGTCGGGCAGGGCCACCTTGGGCAGCGCGGTGCCCGACAGGGTCTCCACCACGTTGCTCACGCGGATCTCGCGGCCGCGCACCGTGTACGCCACCTCGGGGGCCCGGTAGCGGGCCAGCAGCTCCGGCACCGCCTGCAGCAGGTCGCGGCTGTCGGCGTCCAGCTCGTGCAGGGCGTCGTTGTACAGCGCGCGCAGGCGGGCGGCGGTGGGCTCCAGCTCAGCGTCGGCGAGCTCATCCTCGTCGTAGGGCTGGCCCATGTCGGGCACGTCGTCGCCCAGCGCGAGCAGCGCCCGGCGCAGCCCATCGGCGCGGGCCGCCACCGCCGCCTGCTCTGCGCCTCGCTGCCGGTAGCCGCGGACGACGTCGGCGATCTCCGACAGGTAGCGGGCCCGCCGGGGCGGCACCAGCACCTCCATGCCCGGCGCGCGGGCCGGCAGGTCGGGCGTGGGCCAGTCCGCCGCGCCTCGGCTCGACAGCAGGGTCATCAGGTGCGCGAAGAGGGCGTCCACCCCGGCGTCGCCGAACAGGTGGGCGGTGCAGGCGAACACCGGCATGGCCTCGGGCGCCTCGTGGAAGGCCCCGCGGTTGCGCTGCACCTGCTTGCGCACCGCCTTCAGCGCGTCCTCGGCGCCGCGCTTGTCGGCCTTGTTCAGCGCGATCACGTCCGCGTAGTCGAGCATGTCGATCTTCTCGAGCTGCGTGGGCGCCCCGAACTCGGGGGTCATCACGTAGAGCGAGGCGTCCGACAGATCCACCACCTCGCTGCCGCTCTGGCCGATGCCCGCCGTCTCCAGGATCACCAGGTCGAACCCCGCCGCGGCCAGCACCGACAGGGCATCGCGCACGGCCGCGGGCACCGCGGCGTTCGCGGCGCGGGTGGCCATGGACCGCATGAACGCGCGGCCCTCGGCCAGGGCGTTCATGCGGATGCGGTCGCCCAGCAGCGCCCCGCCCGACCGCCGCCGGGTGGGATCCACCGACAGGATCGCCACGGAGCGCTCCGGCCAGGTCACCAGCAGCCGCCGCAGCAGCTCATCGGTCAGCGAGCTCTTGCCGGCGCCGCCCACGCCCGTGATGCCCAGCACCGGGGGGCGCCGGGCGGGGCCCTTGTCCGCCAGGATCGTGCGCAGCTCGGCCAGCTCGCCCTCTGCCGTGGCGTCGCCGGCGCGGGCCCGATCGTGCAGGGCCTCCACCGCCGTCAGCGCCTGCGCCACCGCCACGGGGGACGCCTGGAAGAAGCTCGCGTCCAGGGTGGGCAGCCCGGTGGGGGCGGGGCGGCGGGCCGTCGCGATCATGTCGCGGATCATGCCCTGCAGCCCCAGCCGGCGGCCGTCCTCCACGGAGTAGATCCGCTGCACGCCCGCTGCGTGCAGGCCCGCGATCTCGTCGTCGGTGATGGTGCCGCCGCCCCCGCCGAAGACCAAGATGTCGGGGCGGCCCTGCGCGCGCAGCTGCGCCACCATGTAGGTGAAGAACTCCATGTGGCCGCCCTGGTACGACGACACCGCGATGCCGTGGGCGTCCTCGTGGATCGCCGCCGCCACGATGTCCTGCACGGCGCGGTCGTGGCCCAGGTGGATCACCTCGGCGCCCTCGGCCTGCAGGATCCGCCGCATGATGTTGATGGCCGCGTCGTGGCCGTCGAACAGGCTCGCGGCGGTGACGAAGCGCACGGGGGCGGCCTCGGGCGCGGGGTCAACCAGCGTGGGGGTCATGGCGCGTCTCCTGAGCTCAGCGAAGGGGCGGAGTATCGTGCGGCCCCGCGCGGGCTGCAACTCGCGCCCCCCTCGCGCCATCCCAGCAGCCTCCAGGGCCGCCGCCTCGGGCGCTGCGCCGCTGGTGGAGGGCCCGGTGGGCGTGGCACCGTGCGCCGACCCGGTGCCGCGGGGCACCGACGATGTAGGGAAAGGGGACGCCGTGCAGGTCGAAGACGGGACCCGGGTGCTGCTGGTGGATGACGACCACGCCTTTGGCACCGCCATGGCCAAGGCCCTGCGCCGGCGCGGCTTCGAGGTCGAGGTGCTGTCCGAGGGCGAGGCCGCCATCGAGGCCCTGAGCCGCCCGCCCCGTGAGGCCCCGGCGGTCGCCGTGCTCGACCTGCGCATGCCCGGCGTCGACGGCCTCTCGGTGCTGCGGCGCACCCCCGACCGCCAGACCCCGGTGGTGGTCCTCACGGGCCACGGGAGCGTGCCGGACGCCGTCGAGTGCATGCGGCTGGGGGCCTACACCTTCCTGACCAAGCCCGTGGACGCCGCGGATCTGGCGCCGGTGCTGGCCCAGGCCGCCGGCCCAGCCACGCAGACCCCCGACGAGCTGGTGGGCGAGAGCGACGCGACGCTCCAGCTGCGACGCCTGCTCGATCGCCTGGCCGACGCCGACGAGCCGGTGCTGCTGACGGGCGAGACCGGCACCGGCAAAGAGGTGGCCGCCCGCCGACTCCACGCCGCCTCCCGCCGCGCCGACGCCCCCTTCATCGCGGTGAACATGGCCTGCCTGCCCGGCGACCTCGTCGAGAGCGAGCTCTTCGGCCACGCCCGGGGCGCCTTCACGGGCGCAGACCGCCGCAAGCCCGGCCTGTTTGAGGACGTCGGGGGCGGCACGCTCTTCCTGGACGAGGTGGCCGAGCTGCCGCTGGAGCACCAGGCCAAGCTGCTGCGCGCGCTCGAGACCCGCACCTTCCGCCCGGTGGGGGAGACCCGCGAGAAGCCGTTCCAGGGGCGCCTGGTGGCGGCCACCCACCAGGACCTGCGCGCCTTGGTGCAGGCGGGGCGCTTCCGCGAAGACCTCTTCTATCGCCTGCAGGTCCTGCCCCTTGAGCTGCCCCCGCTGCGCCAGCGGCGCGACGACATCGTGCCCATCGCGCGCCACTGGCTGGCGCGGGTCGGCCGCGGGGCGGTGCAGTTCACCCCTGACGCCGACGCGGCGCTGCTCGCCCACGACTGGCCGGGCAACGTGCGCGAGGTGGTCAACCTCTCGCGGCGGGTCGCGCTGTTCGCCGAGGACGGCCGGGTGGACGGGGCGCTGGTGCGGCGCATGCTGGCGGCCAACCCGTTCCCCGCGCCCGGCCTGCTGGCCCCTGCGGCCCCAGCGGCGGTCGACGGGGTCGAGGAGATCAGCCTCGAGGCCCTGGAGCGGCGCCACATTCAGCAGCTCCTGGGCCACCACCAGAACATCACCAAGGTGGCCCGCATCCTCCAGATCAACCGGCGCACCCTGCAGCGCAAGCTGCGCGCCTGGGGCATCGATCCGGAGCAGATAGAGCCCGGCTGACGGGCCCTTGCGCGCCCGCCGCGCCCCCCCGCCCGACCCGCCTTCCCTTTAGGGACAGGCCCACGCGGCGTTTTTGCGTGCGGCGAAATGCCGCGGCT
>JAUHVS010000653.1 GCA_030424955.1 bacterium
ATCAGCGCGTTGCCGTAGCGGTAGTGGAAGTTCTCCTCGCCGTTGGGCAGCGAGAACATCGCCAGGTAGTTCAGGGTGAGCAGGTCGTGGTTGCCGTTGGCGGGCACCAGCGGGATCGAGCCCAGGTAGGGGCTGCCGGCCTCGAACCAGGTGTCCCACTGCGGCTGGATCAGGCCCAGCTCCACGGCGTCGCCCGAGAACAGCAGCGCGTCCACCCCCTTCTCGGCGATGGCCTCGAGGGCCGACGTCCACAGCACGTTGGTGCTGGCCGAGCGGGTGTCGCCGGTGATGGCGAGCACGTACTCGTCGTCGTCGCCCACCGCCGGCGCGGTGGTGAACGAGAACACCTCGCTCAGCTGCCCCGCCCCGCCCACGCGGTACCAGTAGGTGCGCCCGGGGGTCAGCCCGCACAGGTGCACCTCGTGCTGCCGCCGGCCGTTGAGCGCCGCGAAGGTGAAGTTGTGGCCGTGGAACACCTGGTCGAGGGCGTCGGGCCGGCTGCCGATCTGCACCTCGCTGCGCCGGGTGTCGGCCCCGGTGGTCCACTGGATGGCGATGGTGGTCGACGGATCGGCCGTGGGGAAGGTCAGGTGCACGTTCACCGGCGGGTCCTGGGCGAGGCCACAGCTCGACACCGCCTCATCGACGCCGTCGGGGTGCATCACCGTGTGCGCGCAGCCCGTGGGGGCGTAGACCCCGGCGAGGGCGGGCGCCTCGGCGCAGTCCGCGAACCACACCGGCTCGGCCACGGCCGCGTCCACCGCGGCGTCCGCGGGCCCCTCGGCGGCGTCCGCGACCGCCTGGTCGGCCGCGCCGCCGCCGGCCCCTGGCAGCCCGTCGTCGGTGTACTCGAAGCAGCCGGTCGTGAGGGTCACCGACCCCCACAGGGCCAGCGCCCCGGCCCATGCGGTCGTCCTGCGCATGCCACGCTCTCCACGCCTTCAAGGGCCGCAGCCTAGCATGGGCCGGCGGCAGCGCTGCGCCCGATCCGCCCGGCGCCGCCGCGCGCCGCAGCCCCGCTTGACGCACCCGCCGCCGATCCGGTCCTCTGCGGTACGTAGATCCACCCCCCGCCCAGCCCGGAGGCGCCCCTATGCTGCGAACTGCGCTCGTCGCCCTGATCCTGCTGGCCGCCTCGGCGGCCCCCGCGCAGGTCACCGCCTTCAGCCGAGACGTCAATGACGCCATCGACGCGGGCCTGGCCTGGCTGGACGGCCGCGGCGCCTTCAACGCCAACAGCAGCGCCGGCGACGCCGCCGGCCTGGTGGCGCTGGCCCTGCTCGAGAAGCGGCAGAGCGACGACCAGAACGCGGCCGCCATCGGCTACCAGAACGCCGACGCCAACGACCGGGCGCGCCTCGATCGGGTCATGGGCTACATCATCAACCGCGCCCCCGGGGCGGGCTTCTACGCCTACCGCGACGGCAGCGATCTGATGGCGCTGGCGGTGTACCTGCGGACCGGCGGCCCGAACGCGGCGGGGGCGCGCAACGCCATCAACGCCGTGTTCGATCGCATCCGGTCCAACCAGAACGGCAGCGGCTACTGGTGCTACCGCAACGGCGGCTGCAACGACTCGTCCACGACCCAGCTGGTGATGGCCGGCCTGGCCGCCGCCCGCGCCGTGTTCGCCGATCCCGCCTTCGCCGACGCCAACCGCCTCAACCAGCTCAACGAGCTCACCAGCCGCTGCCGCACGGGCTACGCCACCAACGGCATCAACGGCGGCCTGGGCGGTGACAAGGGCCACGGCTACACCAGCGGGCGCGCGCCGTCCTACCAGCAGACCGCGTCGGGCCTGTGGGGCCAGATCATCGGCGGCGGCGACATCAACGACGCCAACGTGCAGGCCTATCTGAAGTGGCTGTACTACCGCTACAGCTACACCTCGACGGCGCTGGCCAACGGCGGCTGGGCCAACAGCTATATGTACTACATGTGGTCGTCGGCCAAGGCGTACACCTTCCTCGAGGACGCCCAGCTGCCCGCCAACCCGGGCAACCTCGACGTGGCGCAGATCGGCACGCTGCCCGCCAACCAGAACCCGGCGGTCAACCAGCGCCAGGGGCACCTGGACCCGGCCACCGTGGCCCGCGTGCCCCGCCGCGGCAACGAGGGCGCGGGCTACTACGCCGACATCCGCGAGCTGCCCCGCTGGTACTTCGACTACAGCTACACGATCATGGGCCTGCAGGGCGCCGACGGGCAGATCAGCCCGCCGCCGGGGCACAGCAGCTGGAACGCCTACAGCCACCAGGCCTACGCGCTGCTGGTGCTGGAGCGCTCGGTGGGCGGCGGCTGCGTCGACTCCGACGACGACGGCGCCTGTGACGCCGAGGACAACTGCCCGCGGGTGCCCAACCCCGACCAGGCGGACCGCGACGGCGACGGCGTCGGCGACCTGTGCGACGGCTGCCCCGACGCCGCCAACGCGGACCAGGGCGACGCCGACGGCGACGGCCTGGGCGACGCCTGCGACAGCTGCCCGGGGGTGGCCGATCCCAACCAGACCGACAGCGACGGCGATGGCGTGGGCGACGTCTGCGACAACTGCGTGGCCGTGGCCAACCCCGACCAGCGCGACGAGGACGGCGATCTGGTGGGCGACGCCTGCGACGCCTGCATCGGCGATCCGCAGCCCGAGCAGTGTGACGGCCTCGACAACGACTGCGACGGCACCGTCGACGAAGACCTGGGCCTGGGCGAAGCCTGCGACACGGGCGGCATCGGCGCCTGCAGCGCGGGCCGCCGCAGCTGCGAGGGGGGCGAGCTGATCTGCGTCGCCGACACCCTGCCCAGCGACGAGGTGTGTGACGGCCTCGACAACGACTGCGATGGCGCGATCGACAACAACATCTTCGGCCTGGGCGAGGCCTGCGCCACCGGCCTGCCGGGCGTGTGCCGCACGGGCCGCTCGGTGTGCCTGGGCGGGTTCATCCAGTGCAACGGCGACGTCAGCCCGGGGGTGGAGCAGTGCAACGAGCGCGACGACGACTGCGACGGCCAGATCGACGAGGACGCGCGCAACGCCTGCGGCGCCTGTGGCGACCCGGGGCCGGACGGCTGCAACGGCCTCGATGACGACTGCGACGGCCGCTACGACGAGGACCCCGACTGCCCCATGGGCGAGCAGTGCCTGTTCGGCGCCTGCCGCGACGCCTGCGTGAACTTCGAGTGTCCGGGCGGCCAGCGCTGCGTGGACGGCGCCTGCGTGCCCCTGTGCGACCTCACCGACTGCCCCGCGGGCCAGCGCTGCGATCCCGAGACCGCCCAGTGCGTGGATCCCTGCGCCGGCGTGGCCTGCGCCGAGGGCGAGGCCTGTGTGGACGGCGCCTGCGTGGGGCCGGACGACTGCGCGGCCGCCGGCTGCCCGGCGGGCGAGCGGTGCGACGCCGTGGATGGCTGCGTGCCCGACCCCTGCGCCGACGTCAGCTGTGACGCGGCCCAGTTCTGCCGGGGTGGCCGCTGCATCGACAGCTGCGCGCAGATCGCCTGCCCCTTCGGCGAGCTGTGTGTCGACGGGGTCTGTCAGGCGAGCGACTGCGCCGAGATCATGTGCCCCGATGGCGAGGTGTGTGGGGACGCCGGCTGCATGGCCGACCCCTGCGCCGACCTCGACTGCGCGCCGGGCCTCGCCTGCCTCGACGGCGTCTGCGAGCTCGATCCCTGCGCCGGCATCGAGTGCCCCCTGGGCCAGCGCTGCGCGCCGGACGCCGCGGGCAACGCCCAGTGTGAGTGGGGCGAGGTCGAAGAGCCCGAGCCCGGCGCGGGCGGCGCGGCCGGCG
>JAUHVS010000654.1 GCA_030424955.1 bacterium
GCGCCATCGCGACCAGCGTCACCTCGAGCGCTGCGCCCGGCGTCACCGACGGCGCCTCACCGAGCGCGTCGAGCCACACCCCGGCGCAGGCGAGCATCACCGCTTCGAGCTCGGCCGTCTTGACCGCCCGCCAGTGCGGGTCGGGGACCTTCGCCATCAGCCGATGCGCCTCGGCGAGCCGGGGCAGCACCTTGGCGGGGTCGCGCGGGTCGAACTCGGCCGACGCCGCCGCGAGCGCCTTGGCGAGCGCCTCGGTGCCCTCGAACCGGCTCCAGGTCAGATCGAGCCCGCTCAGCAGATCGGCGCCCGGCTTGACCACGGTGCCGGCGACCGGGTCGAAGTACTCGACGATCGGCGCCCGGTCGGGCGCCGAGCCGAAGCCCTGGCTCTTGTGCATGGTGCGGCTGTGGCCGGCCACCTCGCCGTACGACAGCCCCAGGCGGGGGTCGTAGGTGCCCACGTCCAGCGACACCCACTGCGAGGTGTCGTCGCCGGGCTTGATGCGCCAGTGGCTCTTGTTGTGCAGCAGGCGATCCACCTGCCAGGGCTCACCCCCCGGGCCGCCGGCCTTGGCCGCCGCCTCGAAGGCCTCAGCGGCCAGGATCGCCGACGCCGTGTGGTGCCCGTGGTTGCGCCCGGTGGGCGCAAAGCGGGTGATGACCACGTCGGGGCGGAAGCGCCGGAACACCTGGACCACGTCGCTGCGGGCCTCGGCGTGGCCCCACAGCGTCAGGGTCTCCTCGGGGGACTTGCTGTAGCCGAAGTCCCTGAAACGGCTGAAGAACTGCTCGGCCCCGTCCACGCGGCGCGCGGCCAGCAGCTCGCCGGTGCGCACCACCCCCAGCAGATCGGCCTGCTCGGGCCCGATGAGGTTCTGCCCGCCGCCGCCACGGGTCATCGACAGGTAGCCCACCCGCAGCCCGCGCTGGCCGACCAGGTACGCCAGCAGCCGGGTGTTCTCGTCATCCGGGTGCGCGGCCACATACAGCACGGAGCCCACGACCTGCAGGCGCTCGATGGCCTGGAGCAGCTCGCCGGCCGACCGCTGGGTGGGGGGCTGGGGCTGGGCCATCGCCCACGTCGTCATCGTCAACAGCATCACCCCCGCGGCGCGCCCCCAAGAGGCCGCCCGCGCGCCGTGGTAGAACCCCAAAGCCATCAGTCGCATCCAATCGCGTGTTGTGCGCGGCGGCTCGCGCGCGCCCCTCTGATGCCACGTCCCGCCTCCAGGTTGTCCACTTGAGCTCCAGCCTCCGCGCCTTTACGCCCGCCTGGCTCGCCCATGACCCGGCGGCCACCGCCCTGCTGTCCCCCCGGGACGCCCCCACCGATCGCGCGGCCGCCACCCGCGCGGCCGCCCAGCGCGCCATCGACCCGGCCGTGCTGGCGAGCCTGCACCGGCGCTACCCCACCCCCACCCCGGCCCAGGCGGCCCACCTGAAGGCCCTGGCCGCCGGCGGCGCCGCGTGCGTGGTGTCGGGGCAGCAGGCCGGCCTGTTCGGCGGGCCCCTGTACACGCTGCACAAGGCCGCCGCGGCCATCCGCACCGCCGCTGCGCTCGGCGCCGAGGCCGGGTGCCCCTGCGTGCCCATCTTCTGGCTGCAGAACGAAGACCATGACTACGCCGAGATCGATCACACGGTGATCCCCGACGGCCACGACGCCCTGCGCACCCTGCGCGTGCCGGGCGATCCCGCCGACGACGGCCGCCCGGTGGGCGCACGGCGGCTCGGCGCCGCGGTCATCGATCAGCTCGCCGCCCTGGCCGCCACCCTGCCCGCGGGCCCCCACCGCGAGGCCACCCTGGCCCTGATCGGCGCCCACTACCGCCCCGAGGCCGCGCCGGACGCCGCCTTCGCGGGGCTGATGGACGCGCTGTTCGCCGATCGCGGGCTGCTGATCGTGGATCCCCGCGCGCCCGGGCTGGCCGACGCCGCCGCCCCCCTGCACCGCTGGGCCCTGGCCCACGCCCAGCCCATCGCCGACGCCCTGGCGGCCCGCGCCGAAGCCCTGACCGCCGCCGGCTTCACCGCCCAGGTCTACATCCGCCCCGGCGCCCCGCTGAGCTTCTTCCACCCCGACGGCGCAGACGCCCCCCGCTGGCGGCTGGCCCCAGCCGGCCCCGACGCCTGGCGCCGCTGCGGCCCCGACGACACCCTGCCCCGCGCCGCCGTGCAGGCGGCCCCGGCGGCCCACTTCAGCACCTCTGCGCTGCTGCGGCCCCTGCTGCAAGACACCTGGCTGCCCACCGCGGCCTACCTGGGCGGCCCCGGCGAGATCGCCTACCTGGCCCAGTGCCCGCCCCTGTACCAGCTCGCCGAGCGCCCCCTGCCCCTGTGGATCCACCGCGCGCGGCTGCGGCTGACGACCCCCGCCCTGCGCCGGGTGTTGGATCAGCTCGGGGTGACCGCCGACGATCTGGGCGCCGGCCGAGACGCCCTGCTGACCCGCTGCGCGACGGCCCAGGCCGGCCACCCCACGCCCGAGGCGGTGCGCGCTGCCCTGCACGCGCCCCTCGCGGCGCTGGAGGCCTTCGCCCCCACCGCAGCAGCCCTCGATCGCGGCCTCGCCAAGGCCACCGCCCGCGCCCAGGCCTCGGTCCGCCGGCAGGCCGACCGGCTGGCGGATCGCTACGCGCGCACCCTGGCCCAGCAGGACGCGACCACGGCCCAGCGCCTCGACCGGGCGCTGACCTGGCTGCAGCCCGCCGGCGCGCCCCAGGAGCGGGTGCTGAACTGGACGGCCTTCGCGCCAGCGGTCGGCCCACAGGCCCTGGTTCAAGCGCTGCTGGACGCCGTGGTGCCCTTTGATCCCAGCGTGCACGAGGTGGCCCTGTGACGGCCGACGCCCCCCCCGCCGCGGCCCTGGACCTGCTGGCCCTCAGCCCCCACCCCGACGACGCTGAGCTCTCGTGTGGCGGCTGGCTGGCCCTGGCCGCCGCCCGTGGGCAGCGGGTGCAGATCCTCGATCTGACCCACGGCGAGCTGGCCACCAACGGCACCCCCGCCGGGCGCGCCGCCGAGGCCCTGGCCGCCGCCGCCGCCCTGGGCGTCACCCGCGCGCCCTGTCTGGGCCTGCCCGACGGCGGCCTGCGGGCCGACGAGCCCGATCACCTGGCCGCCGTGGTGCAGGCCCTGCGGCGCCTGCGCCCGCGGCTGCTGCTCGCCCCGTGGGTCGAGGCCCGCCACCCCGACCACGCCGCCGCGGGCGCGCTGGCTGAGCGCGCCGTGTTCTTCGCCGGGGTGCGCCGCTACCGCCCCGACCTCGGCGCCCCCACGCGGCCCGGCCGGCTGGTGTTCTACCCCCAGCGCCAGGAGGTCACGCCGTCCTTCGTGGTGGACGTGAGCGACAGCTACCCGCGCAAGCAGCAGGCCCTGGCCTGCCACGCCAGCCAGTTGGGCCCCGGCGGCGCGCCCACGCTCATCAACGCGCCGCTGGGCCTCGAGGCGTGGGCCGTGCGCGACCGCTATTGGGGGGCGGCCATCGGCGTGCGCCACGGCGAGCCGTATCTGATCCGGGGGCCGGTGCCTCTGGCCGATCCGCTGACCCTGGCGGACGGCCCCGCGCCGGTGCTGGTGCCGGCCCGATGAGCGCCGGGCGCCGCCTGAACATCGGCATCACCTGCTACCCCACCTACGGCGGCAGCGGCATCGTCGCCACCGAGGTGGGCCTGGCCATGGCCCGCCGCGGCCACCGGGTGCACTTCATCGCCACCGACGTGCCCCAGCGCCTCGACGCCGCCACCGACAACGTCTTCTTCCACCAGGTGCGCGCCCGCGAC
>JAUHVS010000655.1 GCA_030424955.1 bacterium
CGGGCGCTGAGGAGTTCTACCTCGTCGACCTCTTCGGCAAACCGGTCCGTACCGACGATGGCCGCGCGATCGGCACGCTCGTCGACTTTATGGACGGGCCGGCGGGCGAGCTGCTGGTGATTGAAGGCGATGGGCGGCGGCACCTCGTGCCCAACATCGATCAGTTCGTGGTGACCTTGAACCCCGACGCAGAGGCCGTCGTGATTCGACCAGTGCCGGGGCTGATTGACGGGCTGGACGACGGGTGACCGTGTCTCCGGTCAGGCGCTACACGGTCCTGACGCTCTTTCCGCAGATCATCGACGCCTACACCCGTGAAGGCGTCATCGGTCGGGGGATCGACGCTGGGCTGGCCGACGTGCAGGCCGTTGACCTGCGGGACTACGCGTCGGGCGCCTACCGCGCTGTCGACGACGTGCCCTTTGGCGGTGGCGCGGGCATGGTCATCCAAGCGGAGCCCGTAGCGCTTGCTTTGGATGCGATTGGTCCTGTAGACCGTCGCGTCTTGCTCGCGCCCGGGGGGCGGCCCTTTCGTCAGGCCGACGCCCACGAGTGGGCTGGGCTTGAGTCGATGGTGTTCCTGTGTGGGCGCTATGAAGGCGTCGACGCGCGGATCGAGTCGACCTACATCGATGACGTGGTCTCCATTGGAGACTACGTGTTGTCGGGTGGGGAGCTGCCGGCCCTCGTCATGATCGACGCGGTGCTGCGGCTGGTGCCTGGTGTCCTGGGAAACGCTGAGTCCGCGGTGGAAGAGAGCTACCACGGTGGACTTCTTGAGTTTCCGCACTACACTCGCCCCGCGAACTGGCGGGGAGAGCCCGTCCCCGAGGTGCTGCTCAGCGGGCACCACGGACGCATCGCAGCCTGGCGTCGCCAGCAGTCGATTGCACGGACCGCGCGGCTGAGACCGGATTTGATCGCGACCGCCGAGTTGACGGCCGTCGAACGAGAGTTTCTGCTGGCGCTGCGGGGCGGCGTCAGTTTCGAAGAGAGCGAGGAAAGCGACTCATGAACGCGCTGAACGCCATTGAGGCCAAGTACATCCGCAGCGATCTGCCCGCCTTCCGTGCGGGCGACACCCTGCGTGTCTCCGTGCGGATCAAGGAAGGCAACAAGGAGCGCATCCAGGCGTTCGAGGGTGTCTGCCTTCGGCGCCACAACGCCGGCGCCCGGTCGACCTTCACGGTGCGCAAGATCAGCAGCCACATCGGCGTGGAGCGCATCTTCCCCGTGCACAGCCCGATCATCGAGAAGATCGAGCTCGTGCGCGAGGGCCGCGTCCGCCAGGCACGGATCTACTACCTCCGCCAGCGCCGCGGCAAGGCGGCCCGTATCCGCGCCCGCAACCTCTTCGGCTGATCAGCAGGCGGGCGACAATGGATCGCCACGCCGCTGCTGGCCAAGGTCTGCTCTTCGACGAACCGCCCGACCGCACGGCCCCAATCGGGGCCGTCGACGCCTGGGCTTGGGCCCAACACAGCGGCGCAGTGGTTGGCCTTGATGAGGCAGGCCGCGGCCCGTTGGCCGGCCCGGTCGTCGCTGCCGCTGCCTGCCTGGGCGTTCACCCGCCCGCGGCTGGGTTGTCGGCCCTCAATGACTCCAAGAAGCTGACAGCGACCACCAGGGCGCGGCTTGCCATGGCCTTGGCTCGGTCCGCCACCGTCGGGGTGGGGGTCGTCTCGCCGGCACGCATTGACGAAGTGAACATTCTCGAGGCTACGCGCGAGGCGATGCGGCTGGCGCTCGCGCGGCTCCGCGACGTCGGGCCTCCGGCCCCATGGCTGCTCTTGGTCGATGGCCACCTGCCGGTGCCGGGCTATGCGGAACAGCAGATTCCCCTCGTCAAGGGCGACGGCCGCAGCCTCGCGATCGCGGCCGCCTCGATCGTCGCGAAGGAAGCCCGCGACCAGCTGATGCGTGCCTACGATCGCCGCTGGCCGATGTACGGGTTTGCTCAGCACAAGGGGTACGGGACGATCGCGCACCGGCGCGCGCTGGCCGAGCACGGCCCGTGCCCCATCCACCGCGCGAGCTTCAGCTGGACCGCCCCAGATGACTGACGCCCGCCAGGCCCTGGGGGCGGCCGGCGAGGCCTTTGTCGCGGAGTGGTTCGAGCGTTCCGGCTTCACCGTCGTCGCGAAGAACTGGTACGCCCGGGGCGGCGAGCTGGACCTGGTGGTCGAGCGCGGTGAGCTCCTGGTGTTTGTGGAGGTCCGCTCGGTCTCGACTCAGTGGCTCCGCAGCCCGACGGTGACCGTCAACACGGCCAAGCAGGCGCGCGTGGCCCGCGCGGCCGACCAGTTCCTGCAGCAGCGGGGCCTCGCACCCGCGCAGATCCGCTTCGACGTGGCGGGGGTTACCCGCCGAGGCCGCCGCTGGGTCCTTGAGTTGGTTGAGAACGCCTTCGTCCCGCCGTGGAGCTTCTGAGCCGCAGGTGTGGGGCCAGGGGAGGGCGGCGGTCGCAAGGTTGAAACTGGCGGATCAGGTCAGGGCGAGCCCAAGCGCCGTAGCGATGGCGCCGCGCGGGCGGTGATGCTGGGTATCTTCGAGGACGCGGCAACGACGATGCCGCTCATCTCGACGATGCCGCTGGGCGCGCGTCTCAACATCTTGCTGGATGGACAGGGCATCAGCCCGGTCGGGGCCCGGTCAGTTGTCGACGTCGCCCTTGCGGACGCAGTAGCACTCGGTCCGCTCACAGATGTTCTCGGCAGACGTGACCGTGTCGCCCAGGATGGGCCGGCACTCGGCGCTGCCCTCGCAGTCAGCCTTGGTCACACACGGCTCGGAGCAGAACGGGTCGGACCCCCGGTACACCAAGCAGACCCGGGTGGCGCAGCCGGCGAAGTTCTTCACCGCGCACGACGCCTTCGACTCCATCTCGATCTCGGTCCCGCTCCCGCTCGATTCGCCCTCGGCTTCGGTGGCAGTGGTCGAACAGGCTTGGCGGAACTCTTCCGTCTGGGGCAGCTCGCAGGGCTGACCAAAGTCGTTGCTGCAACCTGCTGCCCAGACGGCGGAAGCGCTCGCCACAGCCAGCGCGGCGTATCGTGTGAGAGCGTCGACCTTCATGCGGCGTTCACCTTTTCCGGCGCCTGTTGGCGCACCGAGAACCGACGACAGGTGTCGTGACAGGCCGGAGTCTACCCCTACCCGCGGTGCGTGAGCAAGCGCGCGAACGGCGCCGGCTGGCGGCTCGGCAAGGCCTGCAAATCCTTTGCGTTGATGTTCAGCCACCCGTATAACGAGCCCTGGCCTGGAGTCGGCTGCGTGGAGGCCACGCGGCGGCGTCTGGGAGCACCGCGACTTGACTGGCGCTGGGGAGGGACGATGCCCATGCTGCCCCGCTCGATCTTGCTTCTGAGCCTGATGGCACTGCCGTTGTGCGCGATGGCTCAGGGCGACACGATGACCTTTGCCCCGGTGACCGTCGATGACGATCCCGAGGCGAAGGCCGAGCTGGACGAAGCCCTGAAGGCCTACAAGAAGCGGGACTTCCTGCGGGCGAGCTTGATCCTTTACCGGATCACCACCAAGAACGAGGTCGCCGTCACGCCGGTCGCGCAGAAGGCCGAGTATACGCTCGGCAAGACGCTGTACCGGCTGGGCCTGTTCCAGGCATCGGTCAACTTCTTCGACCGCGTGGTGCAGGCGGGACCGAACCATCGGTACTTCAAGGCGACCTGCAAGTGGCTCTACTACCTCTCCCGCAAGATCTCGGGGGATCCCGGTCGGCTGGAGAAGATCGCGAAGTACCGGCCCGACGACTGCCCGGCT
>JAUHVS010000656.1 GCA_030424955.1 bacterium
CCCGGAGAAGTACACCGGCTATGCCTTCGGCATGGGCGTGGAGCGCCTGGCGATGACCCGCTACGGCGTCGACGACCTGCGTGCCTTGTTCGAGAACGACGTCCGCTTCCTCGGCCAGTTCTGACGCCGCTCCGGAGGGATCACCATGAAGATCAGCTTGAACTGGCTGCGGCGCTACGTCGACGTCGACTGGGACGCTCAGACCATCGCCGATCGGCTGACGGCCGCCGGCCTCGAGATCGAGGACATCACCTACATCACCGCCGGCTTCTCCGGTGTGCGCGTCGGCTTCGTCGAGGCCGTGCGCCAGCACCCGAACGCGGACCGGCTCCGGCTCGCGACCGTTCGAGTGGGTGACGAGACCCACGAGGTCGTGTGCGGGGCACCCAACTGCCGAGCGGGGCTGACCGTGGCGTACGCGGGGCTCGGCGCTGTGCTGCCTGGCGACTTCAAGATCAAGCGGGCGAAGATCCGCGGGGTCGAGAGCCTGGGCATGCTCTGCAGCGAGAAGGAGTTGGGGCTCGGCGCCGGGGACGAGGGGATCGCTGAGCTTCCGGCCGATCTTACCCTCGGGGCCCCCTTGACCGACGTCTGGCCCATCGAGGACGCGATCCTGGACGCCGGCGTGACGGCCAACCGGGGCGACTGCTTGAGCCACCTGGGGGTGGCCCGGGAGCTGGCGGCGCTGGCGGGCGTCCCGCTGCGGCGGCCCGACGTGAGCCTGCCCGAGCAGGCGCTGGATGCGGCGGTCTCCGTGACGATCCAGGCCCCGGCTCGCTGCGGTCGCTACGTGGGCCGTGTGGCCCAAGGCGTCACGGTCTGTCAGAGCCCGTTCTGGATGCGCCGCCTGCTGGAGTCGGTGGGCGTTCGCCCCATCAACAACGTGGTGGACGTGACCAACTTCGTCCTCTTTGAGTACGGGCAGCCCCTCCACGCCTTCGATCTGCGGGATCTGGCGGGCGCCCGCATCGACGTGCGGCTCGCCGACGACGGCGAGCAGCTGACGACCCTCGACGGTGAGGCGCGGACGCTGAGCGCGCACGACCTGCTCATCTGCGACGCGGCGCGGCCGGTGGCCCTCGCAGGCATCATGGGGGGCGAGAACAGCGAGGTGAAGGACGACACCACCGCGCTGCTCATCGAGGCCGCCTGGTTTGAGCCGACGGGTATCCGCGAGACCGCCCGCAGGCTGGGGGTCCGCAGCGAATCAAGCCACCGGTTCGAGCGCGCGGTCGACCCCACGACGACGGCAGAGGCGGCGGCTCGGGCGCTCCACCTCCTCGCCTCCCTGCCCGGCGGCGAGGCGCTGCAGGTGTCGCAGGTCGTGTCCGAGGCGTACGGCGACACCCCCGCCGCGGCGGTCATCGAGTATCGGCCGGGGGAGGCCGATCGGCGGCTCGGCTTCGCCGTGCCGGCCGATGTACAGCGGGTCGCCTTGGAGCGCTTCGGCTTCGCCGTCACCGTGTCGGGAGACACCTGGGCTGTGCAGGTGCCGACCTTCCGCAACGACGTGGCGGAAGGCGCTGATCTGGTCGAAGAGGTCATGCGCTTCGTCGGCTACGACAAGGTGCCGGCGGCCGAGCCGCGGCTCAGCCTGCGCGGACAGTCCACTGGGCTTGAGCGCCGCCGCCGTCAGCGCCACCTCGAGGGGCTGCTGGGTGAGCGGGGCTTCCATCAGGCGCTCAACTACAGCTTCATCCGTCGCGATCAGGCTGAGCGCTTTGGCACCGCTGACCCGGTCGCGTTGATCAACCCGCTGACCGAGGACCTCGCGGTCCTGCGCGGGTCGCTGATGCCTGGCCTGTTGGCGAACGCGGTGCACAACCTGCGCCACGGGGCCCGCAGCGTGTGCCTCTTCGAGTCCGGCAAGGTCTTCCAGGCGACGTCCCTGGGCGAGCAGCCGATCGAGACGCCCCGGCTTGGCCTGCTGATCGCCGGCGAGGCGGCCCGCCACTGGAAGGGTGGGGCGCGCCCCGCCGACTTCTACGACATCAAGGGCCTATGCGATGACCTGCTGGCCGCTGCCGGTGTCGCTGGCGGGCAGTGGGTGGCGGCCGCGCAGCCGGGGCTGCACCCAGGCGCAACCGCGGCTTGTGTCGTGGGCGACGCCCGGGTGGCCATCGTGGGTTCGCTGCACCCCGCCACGGCGAGCGCCGAGGGGCTGACGCAGCCGGTGTTCCTGGCCGAGATCGACCTTGAGCCCCTGATTGGGCGCGACTGGCCGCTGCCGCGTTTCGCTGACTTCTCCCGTCAGCCGGCCGTCCGGCGTGACCTCGCGGTGGTGCTGCCGGCGGGGGTCAGTGCCGGGCAAGTGCTCGCACAGATTGAGGAATTGGGTATTGGCCTCGTTGACAAAGTCGAGGTCTTCGACGTATACGAGGGCGGCGAGTTGCGGTCTGGTGAGCGAAGCCTCGGGGTGAGCCTGACCTACCGCGATGCTGGGCGCACACTCACTGACGATGACGTCAGCGCGGCGCACGAGCGCGTGACCAACCACCTGGCGAGCTCACTCGGCGCAACCCAGCGCTGAGGAGCCGCGTACGCGAAAGGCTGGACGGATCGATGACCAAGGCGGACATCGTCGAGCAGGTCTGGGAGAACCTCGGGTCCCTGTCCAAGAAGGAGTCGGCCGAGATCGTGGAGATGGTCTTCGAGACCATCAAGAACACGTTGGAGGACGGCGAGAAGATCAAGATCAGCGGCTTCGGCAACTTCGTGGTTCGCCAGAAGAAGGAGCGAACGGGTCGCAACCCGCAGACGGGTGAAGAGATCCGGATCGCGCCTCGCAAGGTGCTGACCTTCAAGCCCAGCCAGGTCCTCAAGAACGCGATCAACGCGGCTTGAGGGGGCGCTGCGGGTGAGTCTCTTCGGCGGCTTTCCCCCCGTCCCCGATCGCCTCTCGTTCAAGATTGGCGAAGTCGGGCGCCTCGTCGGCGCCAAGCCCCACGTCCTACGCTATTGGGAACAGGAGTTCGGCCGGGTTCGCCCGAAGAAGTCGGCCAACGGCCACCGGCTCTATTCCCGCGCCGACATCGATCGCTTGCGTCGCATCAAGCTCCTGCTGCACGACCGTGGCTTCACCATCGCGGGCGCACGGGCGCTGCTGCAGCAGGGGGACGACGCGGTCGACGCGGTGCTGCTCGCGACGCCGCAAGCGATCGTCGACGAGGCGCCCAATGAAGACGCGTCCAGGGCGGTGGAGGCGCTGCAGAGCGCCATCCGAGCGTCGGAGCAGGCCCTTGGGAAGGCCCGCGCGGAGGCGCTGTTCTGGCGTGAAGCGGCCCAGCGGGCAGAGGCGCGGCTGCTTCGCGTGCGGGCCGCGGTGGCGGCCCACCTGGGCGACGACATCCCGACAAAATAGGGATTGACAGCGATATGCGGGGGGAGTAACTTCCCGCGGCGCTTCGGGGTGTAGCGCAGTCTGGTAGCGCACTTGCATGGGGTGCAAGTGGTCGGAGGTTCAAATCCTCTCACCCCGACTGAAGGGCCGCGGAGCGAAAGCTCCGCGGCCCTTCTCATTTTCAGGGACCTGATCCCTGGGGCGGGCCCCTCATCGCAGGAGGCCCCCATGACCCCACCCAGCATCCTCATCACCAACGACGACGGTATCGACGCGCCTGGCCTCCGCGCGCTCGCGGCTGCCATGGCCCGCTTAGGGTCGGTGCAGGTGGTCGCGCCCGATCGCGACCAGTCGGGGGTCTCGCGGATGATCAGCCTCGGCCGGCCGTTGCGCGTCACCGCTCGGCGGCCCGGCTGGTGGGCTGTGGACGGTACGCCGA
>JAUHVS010000657.1 GCA_030424955.1 bacterium
GTCCACGACAACAGCAATTTCGATGAAGCTCAGCCACGCCGAGGGCGCACCACGGCGACGGCGTGGGACGCGAGGCGAGGAATCAGAATCGAGGGGGCCGCGCGGGCGGCCGGCTATCCCGAGGCGGCGTCCGGCACCGGATCGACCCGAGGCGCGCCCGCCAGGATCTCGGCGAAGGTCTGCTCGATGATGCCCACGTCGAACGCAGCGCCCAGCGCGCCCGGCCACTGGTAGCCCTCGGGTAGCTCGGGCACCGGCACGAAGTCTCCGCCGGCGACCACGGCAAGCACGCGCTCGTAGGCGTCGATGGCTTCGATGTGCGCGGCCTCGGCCTGCTCAACCAACAGATCACCCATCGGCCCCAAGGCTCTGAACCGCCTGGCACGGCTGCGCTTGGCCCGCGTCGGGATGAAGTCGTGCTGCCGGATGATGCGGTGCAGGCTCCCGTCGGGCAGCGTCACCGTCGACGGGTCGCGGTTGGCCCGCTTGGCCGCTGCCACCGCCGCCTGATAGCGCTGCTGCTCTCTGTGCCGGCGCTCGGCGTGGCAGGCGACCCTGTCTTCCAGGAGGCGCTTCACGAAGGCCCGGTAGCCCGCGGGATCATCGGCCCAGCGGTCGAGCGGGGTCAGGCGCAGGGACAGGGTGCGCCAGTGGCCGCCGTCCTTGTCCGAGACCCAGAACACACCGCGCAACCAGCCGTCCGTGCACAGCTCTTTGAGCATCTGCGGCAGGTGCCAGGTGTCGGACCGCGCCACCAAGTCTTCCTTCATCCCGTGGTCGATTCCGTACGTCAGCGCGGCGATCTGGGCGTCGTCGTCCAGCAGGTTCACGTTGTGGAACCGGCCCGCCCAGATGTTACCGGTACGGCCGTGCCTGGCGTTGATGTACTTGGTGAACCGCGCCTTGAAATACAGATGAAACAGACTGATGGCCTTGGGCCGCGCCGCGCGCACCAGGCAATGCAGGTGGTTCGACATCACCACGATGTGCGCGAGGGCCACACCGTAGCGCTTGGCCGCCATGATTACATAGCCCCACAGCACGGCGCGGTCGTCCGGGGTGAGCTCGCTGAAGCTGTACTCGGCCCGCCGGGTGCGGCTGGTGCACAGGTTCCACACGTTGGGCTGGATGCAGCGCAGGCGACGCTTCCGGCGCACGTCCCGGCGGTGAGCATGGTCACACGCCATCAGTCGCCCCCGAGGCGCGTCGCCAGGGTGCGGAGGACACGCCCGACCGCACGCGACGGGTCTGGCGCTCCTCCGCAGCGTGCACCGACACGGCCTCCGGCGCCCAGCCGAAGGGTGGTCAGGCCAAGCCTGAGCACCATGCCCGAGGGCAGCGGGCAGAGGGTCCGCGCTGGCCAAGCGCGCGTCTCGCCGTGTGACCGGCTGTCGGTTCGGGGACGATGCCGCAACGGCCGCAGCAGGTAGCCGCTCAAGTGGATGGTCAGCATGATCGTCGATACGCCCGCACGCCGTGGCCCTATAGAGACATCGGACAGTCGGACGGGCTGTCACGCCAAAATGACGAACTTTCGTATAAGCCGCTGATTACGCAGCAAAACATCGCCTATCGACCGGTTCTGCGAGCCCGCCCCACGGCGGCTGCGTCGCCGCAGGGCACTTGGTCGCAGCCCTGACGCCTCCCTCGCCGCCGGGTCCGCGGTCGCGCCTCCGCGCCTCCGCGCCCCTCAAGTGGCACCCTAGAACCGCCCAAGACCCCAAAACCCCGACACCCTAGCAGCGCCAGCAAGGGAGCAACGCACCCACTACGCCGCCCGCGCCAGCAAGCAGACGCTGCCCCCCCACCCCGCTATGCTCCCCGCGACCCCACCGCCCGCAGGAGCGCCCCATGCCCCCCGAGGCCCCCCAAGCCCCCCTGATGCCCGGCGGCCGCCCGCTGCTTGGCCACCTGCGCTTCTTCGTCGAGGCCCCCCTCGACACGATGGCGCAGGCGCTGGCCACCGGGCACCCGATCGTGCGGCTCAGGCTGGCCGGGCGGCCGGGCTACATCGTGCACGACCCGGCGGCCATCCGGCGGATCCTGGTCGAGGCGCCTGACCTGTACCAGAAGCGCACCCGCGGCTACCTCAAGCTCAAGCTCTTGCTGGGCGAAGGCCTGGTGACCAGCGAGGGGCCCTTCTGGCTGCGCCAGCGGCGCATCGCGCAGCCGGCCTTCAAGAGGCCCCGGCTCGAGGTCTTCACCGCCACCATGGCCCGCGCCACCGACGCGCTGGTGGCTGACTGGGCGGGCGAGCCCGACGCCACGGTCGACGTGGCCGAAGCCATGAACCGGCTGGCCCTGCGCATCGCGGGCGAGACGCTGTTCAGCGCCGACGTCACCGGCGAGGCCCGCCACATCGGCGACGCCATGCTGGCGGTGCTCGAGCGCTTCGGCCCGATCGTCTCGATGCCCGTGCCCTACCCGGAGTACTGGCCCTTCCCCGCCAACCTGCGCATGTGGCGGGGCATCCGCACGCTACACACGGTGGTGGACGGCATGATCGCCGATCGCCGCGCCCACGGCGGGCCCGCGGAGGACCTGCTGGGCCTGCTGATGGGCGCCACCGATCCCGAGACCGGCGAGGCCATGACCGACGGGCAGCTGCGCGACGAGGCGCTGACCATGCTGCTGGCGGGCCACGAGACCACCGCCAACGCGCTGGCCTACGCGCTGATGCTGCTGGCCCAACACCCCGAGGTGCAGGCCAAGGCGGCCGCCGAGGCCCAGGCGGTGTTGGGGGACGGAGCCATCGGCTTCGCCCAGGTGCAGCGGCTCGGGTACACCCGCCAGGTGATGCAAGAGGCCCTGCGGCTGTACCCGCCGGTGTGGCTGCTGGCCCGCATGCCGGTCGAGGCCGACACCCTGTGCGGCGTCGAGGTGCCCGCCGGCGCGTTTGTGTTTGTGTGTCCCTGGTCGATGCACCGCCACCCCGAACACTGGGCAGAGCCCGAGCGCTTCGATCCCGCCCGCTTCGCCCCCGACCAGCCTGCGCCCGACCGGCACGTGTACTTCCCCTTCAGCCGCGGGCGCCGCCAGTGCATCGGCGACCGCTTCGCCGAGCTCGAGGTGGTGCTCATCTTGGGCGCGCTGCTGCGGCGGTTTCGCTTTGAGTGGATCGAGCAGGCCGTCGAGCTGGTGCCGAGCGTCACGCTGCGCCCCAAGCACGGGCTGCGGCTGCGGGTGCTCACCCGCTGAGGCCGACCGCCAGCCCACAGGGCGCCCGGCCCCTGCCGCGCCCGCGGCTCAGCGCAGGGCGTACTTCTTCAACTTGTCGAGGAGCGTGACCCGGCTGACGCCCAACTGGCGGGCCGTCTCGCTCTGGTTGCCGCCGTGCCGGGCCAGGGCCTCGGCGATGAGCCGGCGCTCGTACAGGCCCACGCGGGTCTTGAGATCGGGGGCGGCGCGGGGCTCGTCCTCGCCGAACGCTTGCAGATCCAGCACCGGGCCGTCCGCCAGGGCGACCATGGACTCGATGGCGTGCTCCAGGGCGCGCACGTTGCCGGGCCAGGGATCGGTCTCCAGCCGCTGCACCAGCCCTGGGGTCAGCCGCACGTGATCCAGGCCGAACTGCGCCCCGAAGCGCCGCGCGAAGTGTTCGGCCAGGGGCGCGACGTCCTCGGGGCGGGCCCGCAGCGGGGGCAGGTGCACGGCGATCACATGCAGCCGGTAGAACAGGTCCTCACGGAACCGGCCCGCCTCGACCTCGGCGCGCAGATCCCGGTGGGTCGCCGCCAGTACGCGCACGTCCACGCGCTCGGTGCGATC
>JAUHVS010000658.1 GCA_030424955.1 bacterium
GGCCGGCGGCATGGGCGGCGAGGGCGGCGCGGGCGGCATGGTCGGCCCCTTCGTCTGCGGCGAGGACGTCACCTTCGTCGGCCAGTACTTCAACAACGAGATCCCCAACGGGGGCAACCCGAGCTTCGCGCCCTACCCGGCGGCCTTCGACAGCGGCCTGTCGGCGGTGATGGTGCAGGCGCGCCTGGCGGCGGAGCCCACCGCGGTGAACCTGCAGGTCACCGGGGCGGTGGTGTCGGCCACCTCGCCGGCCCTGCCTGCCGAGCAGCCCCGCAGCCAGACCCGCTTCTGGCTCGCCGACGGCAACGCCGTGGGCGAGGTGGTGATCTCGCTGGACTTCGCCGACACCGCCCCGATGTTCCCCATCCAGGCCGGTCAGCGGATCTCGTTCACGGCCACCGAGGTCAGCCAGTTCGACGGCAAGCCCCAGATCTCCCGCGCCGAGGGCTGGAGCCTGGAGGCCGCCACCGGCGACGTGTTCATCTGGGAGCCCGACCGCGCCCTGGTGCCCGGCGACATCGGCCAGGTCGTGCGCGTGACCGGCACCGTGACCGGCGGCGGCAACGGCTGCGGCGGCTCCAGCAAGTGCTGGGATCTGCAGACCGATCTGGGCGTGGTGATCCTGCGCTCGGCGAGCGACTTCATCGACCTCAACAAGTGCGTGACCTACGTCGGCCCCGTCTCGGCCTTCGGCGAGGACGCCCAGCTCGACACCTTCAACTTCGACTGGCTCTTCGTCTACCGCGACTGAGCGCCGGGGCCCGCCTGGGCCTCAGCCGGCGCTGAGCTGCGCCGCCGCGAAGGCCTGCCACGTCTGGTACCAGTGCCGGATGTTGGCGGGCTTGCCGATCCAGTGGTTCTCGTCGGGGTAGACCACCAGCTCGGCGGGGACCCCCCGCCGGGTCAGCCCCTCGAACAGCCGCAGCGCCTCGCTCACGGGCACGCGGAAGTCCCGCTCGCCATGCAGGATCAACACCGGCGTGCGCCACCCGTCCAGGTGCGCCAGCGGCGAGTAGCGGTCGAAGGCGGCGCCCACGGCGTCGGGCGCGCCGCCCTGGCCCAGGGCGAACCAGCCGGGCAGATCGGTGTCGCCGTGGAACGCCGACAGGTGCGACAGCCCCGCGTGGGTGATCAGCCCCCGGAAGCGGTCGGTCTGGGTGCCGATCCAGTTGGCCATGTAGCCGCCGAAGCTGCCGCCCATGGCGATGGCCTGATCGGCGTCCACCTGCGGGTGGGCGGCCAGCGCGTCGGTGACCGCCATCAGGTCGTGGTAGCAGGCGGCGCCGAACTGGTTGTTCCAGACCTCGGCGGTGAACTGCCGGCCGTAGCCCGTGGAGCCCCGCGGGTTCGGCAGGGCCACGGCGTAGCCCGCGGCGGCGGCGAGCAGCGCGTTCCAGCGCCAGTGCCAGCCGTCGACGTGCTGGCTCTCGGGGCCGCCGTGGATCCACAGCAGCAGGGGGCACGGGGCCGCGGCGGCGCGGGGGCGCACCAGGAAGCCGTGCACGGGGGTCCCGCCGGCGCCGGCGACGTCGATGGGCTCGATCACCACGGCGGCGGCCGCCGCGGCGGCGTCGAAGCCCGTCAGGGAGGCGAGGGGGCGGGGCGCCTCGCCGTCCAGGGGCACCCGCCAGGGCTCAGGCGGCTGGCAGAGCGTGTGGTGCAGGCCCACCAGCGCGTCGCCGGCCCGCGCCACGGCCGCCCAGGCGCCGTCCCCGGTGAGGCGGCTGGGGGCGCCCCCGGCCAGGGGCACCCGGAAGATGGGCTGGTGGCCGCGGGTGTCGCTGAGCACATAGGCCGCGTCGGCGTCGAGGGCGACGGGCAGGGGGCGCGCGTCCCAGCCGGCGGTGAGCGGCTGTGGGGCGGCGGCGGGCCGGGCCAGGTCGAAGCGCACCAGGTCGTGGCGGTGGGCGCCGTCATCCTGGCGCAGCTCGCGGTGGGCGATGAGGGTGTCGCCGGCGGCGCTCAGCAGCGGGTGCGACAGCTCACAGCGGGCCCCGCCGCTGAGGGCCAGGCGCTCGCCTGAGGCGAGCCGGAACACCACCGCGTGGGTGTCGGGGATGTGGTCGCCGGCGTCGGTGCGCTGGCAGAGCGTGGCCACCGCGCGGCCGTCCTCGCTGATCACCAGGGGGGCGTCCCGCAGCCCGGGCTCGCCGGCGGGGGTCAGGTCGTGGGGCTCAGCCGCGCCGGCGCGCCACACCAGCAGGTGCGGGGCGGCGGGCGAGAGCCAGTGGTCCCAGTGCCGCACGGGCATGGCGGCGTAGTGCAGGGCCGAGGGCGCGGTCTTGCCGCGGGCCTCGCCGTGGCCGCGCTGGTCGGCCGGGGCCACGCCGGGCCAGCGGGTGACCCGGGCGACGATGGCGTCGCCGCCGGTGGCGAAGGCCTGCACCCCCACGGGATCGTCGGTCAGCGGCCGGGCCTCGCCCGTGGGCGGCAGCGCCCAGATCTGGCGCCGGCCGGCCGGCGTGGGATCGCTTGGGGTGGGGCGGTCGCTCAAGAACAGCAGGCGGCCGTCGGCGTGCCAGGTGGGGGCGCTGTCGTCGTGCTCGCCCGCGGTCAGTGCCACCGGCGGCGCCGCTGGATCCGTGAGCGAGATCCGCCACAGATCCCCCACGTAGCGGGCGCCGTCGGCGGTCAGCCGGCGCACCTCGACGGCGGCGAACCGGCCACACGGCGACGGGCTGAGGCGCGTGGGCCGGGGCAGGGCGACGAGGGCGTCCACATCAAACGAAAGGGTCACGCGGTGGCACTCCCTGGCTGGCGGTGGCGCGAGGTCGGCGGGGCCGGCGTCGCGAGGCGCGTTGGGGGGGCAGGGCGGGCGTCGCGGCGGTCGGGTGGGCGGCCGCCGCTCACCCTGCCGCCAGCGCGCCGACGAGGCGCTCGAACTCGGCGTAGAACCGGCCCATGTGCAGGCCGTCCACCAGGCTGTGGTGGACCTCGAGGGCCAGGGGCAGCTGCCCGGTGGGGCTCAGCCGGCCCCACGCGATGCGCGGCACGCTGTCGCTCTGGTCGCCCGCCACCGGGTGCTTGACCTGGGTGAAGGCCACCCACGGGACGCAGGTGCAGAACAGCCGCGCGTCGTCCCCAGGGGGGGCCGGCAGGTCGGGCTGGGTCCGCGCGGCCTCGATCAGCGGCCTCGCGGCGGCGCAGAACGCCACCGGATCGCCGTGGTGGGTCAGGTGGCAGTGCGTGAAGGTGTCGGCGGTGGTGAGCACGGCCACCGAGGGGTGCACCACGGGGTGCTCGACGGCGGTGGTGGGGCTGCGCAGGCGCTGGCGCAGGGCGGGCACGGCGTTGGCCGCGGCGCTGACGGCCCAGGCGGTGGTGGCGAAGACGCTGAGGCCGCGGGCGCGGGCCCAGGCCACCAGGGGGGCGGCGTCCACCGTGGCGCACAGCCCCGCGCGGGGGTCGACGTAGCCCGCGAAGTGCGCCGCCTGGCTGTGGCGGGCGGACTGGCTGAGGTCGAGGGTGGGCAAGCTCACGGCGGCGTGTCGCCCGGGGCGAGGGCCGCGGGGGTCCACGCGACGCCGGCGCGGCGATCGGTCTCGAGGCGCACGAGCTGCTGCACGGCGGCCGCGCTCCAGCGGCGGCCGCCCGGGGTGCGGTGGCCGGCCTGATCGAGCTGATCGGCCACCTCGCGGGCCGCCACCCCGGCCTCGACCAGCGCGAGCACCTGATCCACCAGCCGCGGGGGCGTCTGAGGCTGGTCGGCCTGTCGGCGGCCACCCCGCGCGTCGCTGCGGCGCGCGATGCGGCGGGAGCCGAGGG
>JAUHVS010000659.1 GCA_030424955.1 bacterium
GTGCCAGCGCGGCGTGGACGGCGTCGCCCTCGATGTGGAAGCTGTCGAGGTCGACGCCGTCCACGCCGCGCTGGCACTGCCCGTCGGCCCGCCCGGTGTTCACGGTGCTGTTGAACAGGTTGTTCTGCGGGTTGCAGCCGTCGCTGAGCGCCTGGCCGTTGAAGGTCAGGCCGTCGCCGCTGACGCCCTCGTCGCCCTCGAGCACCAGGTAGCTGAGGTCGACGTTGGCCGCGGGCGGCGCCCGGAAGCCCCGGGCGGTGATGGCGCGGTCCTCGCCCTCGTTCAGCTCGAGGCCTTGGTAGAAGTAGATGCGCCGCAGGCCCAGCTGGGCGGGGTCGCGGTACACCACCATGAGCGACCAGCCGCCGATGGTGAGGCTGCCCACGCTCGCGATGGCGGTGGCGGGATCGTCGCTGCTGGAGCCCGGGATGGCGACGTCGCTGAGCTGGTAGACGCCGTTGAGGGCCCCGCCGCCGGCGCGGTGGGCGTTGAGGGCGTCGGTGACGTCGGCGTAGGCCGAGTAGAAGGTGAGCCCGCAGCTCTGCAGGGCGGGGCAGATGAGCTGGATGAGGCCACACTCAGCCTGGGCCAGGGCGTCGTTGAAGGCCTCGCCGCGGGCCGCATCGGCGTTGACCGGCAGCGCCTGCCCTCCAGGCGGGGTGAAGGTGACCTGGTCGTCGGGGGCCTGGCCCTCGGGCAGGGACGCGAACCAGTTGAGCTGTGCGTACTCGACGGTGAGCCCGTCGGACTCGGGGATGACGTCGAGCAGCGCCGACGCTGCCTGCAGGCCCCGGCACTGGTGGCCCGATCCCGCGCAGCTGCCGTCGGTGCAGTCGAGCAGCGTGGCGGCCGTGACCGCGTAGTCGAGGTTGCCCTCGAAGACGAGGTCGGGATCGGGGCCCAGGGGATCGCCCACCGCGCCCGCGAGGCTGGGGAGCAGGAGGCAGGCGAGGGCCAGCAGGGATCGGGTCATGGCAGTGATCTCACAAAGGTGGCGTCGAGGGCCGGGCGGGGCACCGGCTTGGGCTCACGGGCGGGGTGGCCGATCCAGATGAAGCCCACCATGTCTTCCAGGGTGCCGTCGACGCCCAGCATGTCGAGGACCGTGGGGTGGCGGGTGAGGCCGCCGCTGCCCCACTTGCTGCCCACGCCCTCCGCGTGCAGGGCGAGCTGCATGTTCTGCACGGCGGTCGCGCAGGCCGCGTAGTCCTCGCGGCGGCGCTCGGGGTCGTCGGCGCGGACCTGGGTGACCACCACCAGCCAGGCGGGGTTGACCAGCTTGGCGGTGATCTTGTCGACGGCCCCGGCGGGCAGGGGGGCGCTGCGCTTCAGGCTCTGCAGCTCGAGGGCCGTGGGCACGAAGGCCTCGCGGGTGGCGCGGCCCACCTTGGTGAAGCGCCACGGCCAGGTCAGCTTGTGGCACGGCGCGTTGTGGGCGGCGGCCAGGGCCCGGTCGACGATGGCTTCGTCCACCTCGGTGTGGGCGAAGTCCTGGACGGTGCGGCGGGTGCGGATGAGGTCGTGGATCGACATGCGGGCTGCGGCTCCAGCGGGTTGAGGTCCCCCCTCAGATGGAGCTTAGCCCGTGCAGGTCGCCGCCCGCGACGATCAGTCGGGGGGTGGCGCCGGGCGGGCGCCGCCGGCGGCGCAGGCGCGCTGGGGTCTGGCCGTCTGTGGGGCCTCGGCACGGGCCCGCCGGTCAGCGGGCCAGGCGGGTGCGCAGGGCGCCCGTGAGCGCCGTGACGCCCCGGGCCATGCCGTCGGCGCTGGGGACCGCGGGGCGCCGTCGGATCAGCGGGTGGGCGTGGGGCCGGGAGGGATCAGCGCGTGATCACGGGCAGGACGCCGTAGGCGCGGGTGAGATCGGCGTCGCTACCGATCCACAGCGTGTGCTGCCCCGCCTCGGCCTCACCGGCCACGCTGAGGGTCAGCGTCAGGGTCTCGCCGGGGGCGATGTCGCCGTCGAGCGCGCCGCCGAGGGCGACCCCGTCGCCTTCGAGCAGCAGGCTGGGCACGTCCGGGTCGTCGCGGGTGGCCGCCAGCGTGAACTGCAGGGGCGAGGGTGGCCCATCGAGCCGCAGCCACGGGGCCGGGATGGGCACGTCGCCGGGGTTGCGCAGGCTCGCCTGCAGCGAGGTCGTGGTGCCGGGGGCGCGGGCGTCGAACACCAGGAACGAGGGCTCCATGCGGAGCGGGGACGCCTCGGTGACGTCCCGGCAGCGGGCCCCGTCCCACGCGCAGTCCAGGCCCAACATCACGCAGGCGGGCCGATCGGCCGCGGCCGGGCAGTCGGTCAGCGCGGCGTCGACGGGCTCGGCGTCTGACACGACCTCGGCGTCGCGGACGTCGACGATCTCGGCGTCGGGGAGGTGGCCGTCCACGGGCGCAGGCTGGGCGTCGCGGGTGACGCCGCGGTCGGGCCGGGCGTCAGGCCCGCCGCCCGCATCCGGCGGGCCGGCGTCCACCGCGGGTGGGCCGCAGCGGAAGCCGCCGGCGGGGTCATCGAAGCAGGCCTGCTGGGCGCCGCACAGGGCGCCGGCGCAGGCGCAGGTGGCGGCCGCCTCGCAGGCCGGGGTGTCGACGCAGTCCGCGGCGCCGTCGGGGCCGAAGCACTGCACGGCGGCGGGACCGCAGGCCTCCGGCGCCGGGGTGCAGCGCAGGTAGCCGGTCTCGCGGATGCCGGGGGGCGTGGTGGGCTCGTGGGTCTCGACCGCGCACCCGACGGTGACGAGGCTGAGGGCGAAGGGCAGGGCATGGAGCGGGCGCATCAGGCGTCCTCCTCGTCGGGGGTGGCGGGGGCGGTCGCCGCGAGGGCGACGGTGAGGCCAAAGGCGCGCACCGGCACGCCGGCGCTCAGCGCGGCCTCTTCGGCCTCGCCGCAGCGGGTGCGGATCAGCGTCGCGAGGTCTTCGCTCAGGGCCGCGATGGTGGCGTCGGTGCCCATGAAGGCCAGGGTGCGCGCCAGCGCCGGCTCGTCGTGGGCCAGGAAGCGCGCGATGACGGCGTCGGTGATGACGTCGAGCTGGTGGGTGAGCCCGTCCAGCCGGGAGGGCAGCGCGGCGCCCACCAGCGAGTGGTAGGCCGGGTCGGTGACGTAGCGGGCGCCCTCTTGGGTGACCCGGCCAGCGCCCACGAGGCCGTCGAGGATGCGCTGGGCGTCGACGGTGGGCAGGCCCAGGGCGTGGGCCACCTCGTCGGCGGTCTTGGGGGTCTGGCAGGCAGCCTCGGCGTCGCGGGCCCGCTCCACGGCCCGCTGGGGCGCCAGGAAGTCGCCGCGCAGCTCGCGCTCCAGGCTGGTGATGGTGCGCAGGCTCTTGTCGAAGACCTCGGCGATGCGGGTCTGCGGCAGGCCGCCGTCCCGGCGCAGGGCCTCGTAGTAGGCCAGCCGGGTGAGGGCCTCGAGGGTCTTCAGCGGCACGTGGAACCGCTGGGCCAGCCGCACGGCGGGCCGCAGGGCCGCGTAGAGCAGCCGCCGCTGGAGCTCGATCGGGCTGTGGGACATGGCGGCCTCCGGGTTGAGGTGATGCTCAAGGGGTAGCGAAGCGCATTTCCTGCGGCAAGCAATTTTTTGCGCGTGGTGCAGCGCGGGCATGCGCGCGGTAGACGGGACCCCCGGCGCCGGGGTGCAATGGCGACAGAGTGCGTGGCTGGGGGGCCTGTGATGCGGTGGTGGCTGTGGACGCTGGGGCTCGCCCTGGGGATGGTGGGCTGCGAGGACGGGGCCGAGGTGCCCGACGGGGCGCCGCCGCCCGCCGTGGACGGGGG
>JAUHVS010000660.1 GCA_030424955.1 bacterium
ATCCGCGTTGGCCGCCAGCGCCGCCTGCACGAGGGTGTCCCAGCCGATGCTGCCGCCCCCCATCTCGGCGGCCAAGGGGGCGGGCAGGTCCGCCGCCAGCCGACACAGCGCGGCGCGGGGGGCGGCCTGGCCGGTGGCCCGCGCCAGCTGCACCCCGTCCTCGAACACGCCAGGCGTCGGCCCACGGCAGCCGGTCTCGATGGGCTTCAGGGCCAGCACGGGCGCCCCGCGATCGGCGAGGGCGCGGGCCAGGGCGGTGCCGACCCGGGTCTTGCCGACCCGGGGCACGGTGCCGGCGATGAGCAGGGGCGCCATGGCGTTCACTCCTAGAGGGCCGCGCGGGGGGCGGGCCGGTCAGGGCGCGGGGCGGACCGACAGATCCACAGAGACGAGGCCGTCGGCGTCGACCCGCACGGGGTATTGGCACAACCGGACGCCTGGGACCGCCGTGTGGTCGCCGCTGTCGAGGGCGAAGGCCCAGTAGTGCCACCCGCAGACGAGGGTGCCGGCCTCGGCGTCCACGAAGCCCAGCTCGCTCAGCGGCGCCGCGCGGTGGGGGCAGCGGTCGTGGAAGGCGTGCACGGCGTCGCCGCGGCGCACCAGCACCACCTCGGCCCGGGTGCCGTCGGCGCGGTCCGCCCGGTGGCCGATGGGCTCGCCCTCGGGCAGGTCCACCAGGGGGCCGATCACGTGCCAGGCGGCGCTCACGAGGCCCGCTCTCGGCGGCGGTGCACGCGGATGGCCACCGATCGCGCGGGGGCGGCGAGGGGGGCCTCCAGCTTGCGCAGGGTGAGGGTGATCGCCTCGACCCGCGGGAAGCCGGCCAGCACCGCGGCGCACATCAGATCGATGAGCCGCTCGAGGAGCTTGCAGCTGGGCCCGTGGGCGACGGCCAGCAGGGTCTCGGTGACCGCGGCGTAGTCCACGGTGTCTCCCAGCGCGTCGCTCGCGGCGGCGGCCCGGGTGTCCACGGCCAGGCAGGCGTCCAGCTCGAAGCGCACGCCGTCGCGGCGCTCGTGGTCGAACCAGCCGTGGGGGCCCTCGAAGGCCAGGGCTTCGATGTGGATCTCGTCGGTGGTCATCGGGTGTCTCCGGCGCGCGCCCTCGGGCGGCGGGCCCTCCGCTGGCCCACCGGCCGGTCGCCCCGGTGGAGGGGCGGGGCTGGCGCGAGCGGGGCCCATAAAGACGAAGGGCGACCCAGAGGTCGCCCTTCGCGCGCTGTCACTCGACGGCGCGCAGAGCAGCGGGCTGCTCGGGCGCGCCGCGGGCGTCAGCCGTGGTTCTCGAAGTAGGCCTTCGAGTTGTGGGTGCCGGGGGTCATGGTGTCGGCGCCGTCGTCCCAGTTGGCGGGGCAGACGTCACCGGTCTCGGCGGAGCGCTGGAAGGCCTTCACCACGCGCAGGGTCTCCTCGACGCTGCGGCCCACGTTCAGGTCGTGCACGACCTCGTAGGCGATGTTGCCCTCGGGGTTGATCAGGAACAGGCCGCGGAGCGCGACGCCGGCGTCCTCCTTGAGCACGCCGAAGCTGCGGGCGATGTCCTTGGTCATGTCGGCGATGAGCGGGTAGTTGCAGCCGCCGAGGCCGCCCTGGTTGCGGGGCGTGTTGATCCACGCGTAGTGCGAGAACTGGCTGTCGACCGAGCAGCCCAGCACGTTGCAGCCGATGGCCTTGAAGGCCTCGACGTTGTCGCTGAACGCGTTGATCTCGGTCGGGCACACGAAGGTGAAGTCGAGGGGGTAGAAGAACAGGACCGTCCACTGACCCTTGAAGGACGAGAGGGTGATCTCGCCGAAGTCGCCGTCGATGATGGCAGGGGCGGTGAAGTCGGGGGCAGCCTGGGTGACCATGCTCATGGGGGCCTCTTTCGCAGCCCGGGTAGCGTACCCGGGGTTGATGCCAGGGTTGAGTGCGCCGCGTACCGTAGTGCTCGACGGGGCCGTGCGCAACGGGTCGGCGGTCGCCGCGCGCATCAGCTGCTCCAGCCCCCGGCCGGTCGCACGGGCCTTGTGGGCGCGTGGCCGACGGGCTAGTTTGCGGCGGCCAGTCAGACCCTCGGGAGCACGCTGTGATCGACCTCCGGACGTTCACCTACATCGACGTGCTGCAGCCGCAGCTCACCGGCTTCCTGCAGACCGTGGAGCCCGGCTTCATGCCCCTCGAGGGGCAGGCCTCGCTCTTCATCGAGATCGCGCCGGGCCTCTCGATCAACTCGGTGACCGACATCGCGCTGAAGCGCACCTCGGTGCAGCCGGGCATGATGATCGTCGAGCGCGCCTTCGGCGTGCTCGAGGTGCACGACTTCGACCAGGGTCAGGTCCGGGCGGCGGGCGACGCCATCCTGGAGCACTTCGGGCTGACCGAGGCCGACCGCCTCAAGCCCGTCGTGCGCACCAGCGAGCGCATCACCGGCCTCGATGGCCACCAGGCGATGCTCATCAACCGTATGCGGCACGGCGGCCTGATCACCGAGGGCCAGACCCTGTACGTGTTCGAGTGCGAGCCCGCCGGCTACGCCTGCATCGCCGCCAACGAGGCGGAGAAGGCGGCGAACATCAACCTGCTCGAGATGCACAGCTTCGGCGCCTATGGCCGGCTGTACCTCGGCGGGTACGAGGCCGACATCGAGCTGGCCGAGGCCGCCATCAAGGCCGCGCTCGCCACCATCGACGGCCGGCCGCTGCCCGACAAGCCCCGCTGAGCCGAGCCCCGGGCGCCCACGGCCCCCCCGCTGAGGCGCGCAGCGCGCCCCGTCCAGAACCCCAAGGGTGCGCTGGTCGCGCCCGATCTCTGCGAGCGATGTGATGATCACCACCAGCGACTTCAAGAAGGGCCTGCGGGTCGAGGTGGACGGCCAGCCCTGGACCGTCGTCAGCGTCACCACCCAGAGCCCCAGCGCCCGCGGCGCGGCGACGCTCGTCAAGGCGCGCCTGAAGAACGTGCTCAGCGGCCAGGTGTCGGATCGCACCTTCAAGGCCGGCGAGAAGTTCCAGGTGCCCGACCTGGAGATGTGCGCGGCGCAGTACCTGTACTCCATGCCCGAAGAGGGCGAGACCGTGTACTACTTCATGGACACCAGCTCGTATGAGCAGTTCTTCCTGCGCGACGAGGATCTCGCCGATCAGGCCCAGTGGCTGGTGGAGAACCTGGAGGTCAAGGCCGTCGTCTACAACGAGCGGGTGGTGGGCATCGAGCTGCCCCAGTTCGTCGAGATGACCCTCGACATGGTGGAGCCCGGCTCCCGCGGGGACACCGCCAGCGGCGCCGTCACCACCACCGCCACGACGCTGACGGGCCTGCGGGTGCAGGTGCCGCTGTATATGAGCGCGGGCGACGTGGTGCGCATCGACACCACCTCCGGCACCTTCAAGGACCGCGTCAGCAGCAAGTAGCCGCGGCGCGCGAGGCCCGCGCCCGCGCCCCAGCCCCGCCCACCGATTGCCCCGCCGGCGCCGCCCGCCTAGGATGCGGCGCGCGACAGCCAGGAGACCCTCACATGCAGTTCCTTCGTGACCTGAAGCGGACCCATCACTGCAGCGCCCTGCGCGCTGAGCACGTCGGCGACGAGGTCGTCTTGATGGGCTGGGTGCACGCCCGACGCGAGCACGGCGGCAGCGTCTTCGTCGATCTGCGCGATCGCGAGGGCTTCACCCAGTGCCGGTTCGACGTCGGCGTGGACGAGGCCGTGCACGCGCTGGCCGCCGAGCTGCGCAACGAGTTCGTGGTGGCGGTGCGCGGCACCGTGGTGAGCCGTGGGGGCAACCTC
>JAUHVS010000661.1 GCA_030424955.1 bacterium
ACCGGCCTGGTCATCATCGGCGCGACCTACGCGATCACGAGCATCGTGGGCGCCGTGTGGGCCGGCAGCACCGTGGCGAGCCACAACGACCGCGTGAAGCGCGACGTCGAGTCCACCGCCAGCATGCCCCGCCCGAGCATCAGCTACGACGGCGAGCGCGGCCACGTCGGGCTGGCCTTCGACTTCTGAGGGTCCCGTGGGCCGGCGCCTCCCGCGCCGGGCCCGCCGATGATCGCCCTCGCCCCCGCCATGCCGTCACCCCGCCCATGACCGCCGCCCGCCGCCTCCGCGGGGGCGCCCCCCTCTGGGGGTGGGCGCTGTTCACCCTCACCGCCGATCAGCTCAGCAAGTGGGCCGCGGTGCGCCTGCTGGTGCAGGGGCCGCTGCCCCGGGATCCCGGCGCGCTGCTGAGCGGGCACTTCCCGGTGGCGCCGCCGTGGCTCGGCCTGCGGGTGGGCGGCAACCGGGGGGCAGCCTGGGGCCTCGCCGATGGCCTGTCGCCCGGCCTGAACGCCCTGCTGTTCGGGGCGGTGGCGGTGGCCGCGGTGGCGCTGCTGTGGGCGCTGTCCCGCCGCGCGGCGGGCCACCGGCCGCTGGAGTGGGCGCTGGCGCTGCTGCTGGGCGGCGCCGCGGGCAACCTGCTCGACCGGCTGCGGCACGGGTACGTGGTGGACTTCATCGACCTGCTGCGGGGCGCGCCGGCGGTGGGCGTGACCCTCAACCTGGCGGACGTGGCCATCGCGGTGGGGGCGGGCTTGCTGATCACCCACGGGCGGCGGCTGGGCCGCCCCGGCGCTACATCCGGGTGAAGATCAGGCCGGCGAGGGCCCCGAAGCCCGCGGCCGCCAGCAGCAACAGCCACCAGGGCACGCCGCTGCCTGTGGCAGGGGGCGTGGGATCGGTCGGCGCCGCGGGGGCGCCCGTCGGCACCGTGGCGGCGGGGTCCGGCCCCGTCGCCGGCGGCCGGTGGGCCACGCGGGCGACCTCGCCCACGGGCGTGCGCGCCTGCAGAGCCGCCGAGAGCTGCTGGCCCAGGGGCCGGGCGTCCTGGCTGGGCCGATCATCCACCACCGTGGCTGCCAGCAAGGTCTGGGTGGTGACGCCGTGGGCCGCCGGCCCGGCCTCGCTGCTCAGCAAGGCGGCCGCCTCCACCAGGGCCGCCTGCAGCTCGTGGGCGCCCCGGGGCACCGGCGCGGTGGGCGCGTCGTCGAGGGCGTGGAAGACGCCGGGGGGCGTGGGCACCCGGTCAGAGACCCACGGCGCCAGGGCGGCCCGCATGGCGGCGGCGTCGGGGAAGCGCTCGGTGGGCCTGGGCGCGCAGGCGCGGGCGAGCACCGCCAGCAGCCCGGGGGGGACGGCGTCGCCCGCGGCGCTGTGGCTGGGGGTCGGCCGCGCGGCGAGGTCCAGGTGCCGCAGGTAGATGGCGTGGGGGGGCCCTGGCGGGATGAAGTGCCGCCCCCCGGCGAGCAGCCAGTAGCCGATCAGCCCCACCGCGTAGAGATCGGTGGGGGGGCCCACGGCCACCTGCGCGAACTGCTCGGGCGCCATGTAGCGCAGGCTGCCGAAGATCTCGCCGGCCACCGTCAGGGCCGTGGCCCCGGCGTCCCCCGCGAGCTGCACGATGCCGAAGTCGATGAGCTTGACCGACAGGGGCCCGTCGCTGCGCTCCACCAGCACGTTGCCGGGCTTGAGATCGCGGTGCACGTAGCCGCGGGCGTGGCAGGCCGACAGGGCGTCGAGGGTCTGGTCCAGCACGGCCACCGTCTCGGGCACGGTGAGGGGCTGCCGTCGGCTGAGCCGCTTGAGATCGACGCCGTCCACGCACGACATCACGAGGCAGGGCGCGCCGCCCTCGACGCCGTAGTCCAGCAGGGTCACCAGGTGGCGGTGCTGCACGTCGGCGAGGGCCTGTGCCTCGCGGGCCATGCGCGCGGCGGCCTGGGGCACCTGGGGGCGCCCCCGCAGCAGCTTGACGGCCACGGTGCGGCCCAGGCGCTCATCGGTGGCGGCGTACACGATGCCCGCGCCGCCGCGGCCCAGCTCGTGGACGAGCCGGTAGCGCTCGAGCACGCGGGCGGCGGGCTGGGGATCGGGGTGCATGCTGAGGACGGTAGCAGGTTGGCGCGCGTCTCGGACCCGCGCTGTGCGGGGGTTTGTGCGCAGGGGCGCCGGGGCGGCTGGCGGGGGTGAGGCGCGGCCCGCCGGGCTCAGGGCGGGGGCGGCGCGAAGCGGTTGCCGGGGAAGGGCGAGGGCTCGGCGGCGCCGTAGGCCGGGTACACCTGGATGCCCCGGGCCTGCAGGCCGCGGGCGTTGTCGTAGTAGATGGCCAGCAGCTGGTCGGGCGCGCTGGCGTGGCGCCGCTCGAAGGGCACCTCTTCCACCGCGCTGTGGCGGGTCTCGCCGTAGCGGGTGCCCAGGTTGTTCTTCGAGCGGCGGCGGCGCGGGGCGTACTCGTCGGCGCTGGCCTTGCCGCGGGCCTCGGCCTCGACGGGGGCGTCGCCGCGGGTCGCCGACGGGCTGGCG
Organism: bacterium; assembly: GCA_030424955.1. Classification (GTDB taxonomy): domain Bacteria; phylum Myxococcota_A; class Bradymonadia; order UBA7976; family UBA1532; genus JACKDL01. The sequence continues at coordinate 2,524 of JAUHVS010000661.1, forward strand.
GGCGCGTGCTCGGCCACCGCGTCGTCAAGATCGCCGCCGGCGGCCCCGCCCTTGTAGCCCCAGAAGTCGCGCTGGGGGCGGCGGATGGGCTGCCGCACCACGGGCCGCTGCTTCTCGCGGAACACCGCCACGCCCACCACGCCCACGTGCTGCGGCGTGCCGCGGCGGGCGCTGTAGCTGTCGCCCGGGGTGGTGAACCGGAAGGTGGCGACGTTGCTCAGGTTCTTGCGGAAGCCCTCGATGGTGACCTGGCCGTAGGGCGGCACGATGTAGCCGCGCTGGTGCTTGTAGTCGCCGACGTCCCCGCTGACCACGTCGCGCCCGTCCACGGTGACCACCGCCTCGACCCGCTGGCCCGAGTGGTTGTGCACCCGCACCTGGTAGCGCGTGTTGTGGTTGCCGAGCACGTAGGTCTGGCCGCGGTGCTGGTAGGTGGGCAGGGCGTGGCCGTAGGCGTCGACGACCTCGACGCTGTAGCCGCCGGCGCGGGCGACGGACGCCTGGGCGGCGCAGCCGGAGCCCAGGATGGCGAACAGGCTGATCAGGCTGAGTAGGCGGAACATGGGGAGCCTCCGGTGCGGGGTTGCCGGGTTGAACGGCCCGGCGCAGCGGAGGATCTGAGGGTTGGGCATTTTCTCGGCGGCGGCCGGGCGATCGGCGCGATCAGCCCGATCAGTTCGATCAGCCCGAGAAGAGGCTGTTGAGCAGCATCATGGGCACCAGGGCCAGCATGCCCGCCACGAAGCCCGCGCCCTGGGCCACCCGCAGGCCACCCATGATGAGGAACACCGCGTACAGGTCCACGGCGTAGCGGCCGATCACCGGCACGCCCACCAGCAGCTGGCCCACCTGGGCGTAGGCGAACACCCGGAAGGTGGCCGAGAAGGGCGCCCGGCGGGCGCCGACGACGCCCAGCAGGCCGTGGGCCATGCCCGCCTGGATGAACAGCACGGTGGCGAACACGAGCGGCAGCGCCGGCATGAACAGCAGATCCCACACATAGGCGGGCAGCGGGGGCAGGGCCGGCAGCCCGGCGGGCGGGATCGGCAGGGGCGCCTGGCGCCCGCCGAAGGCCCCCGTGAAGGCGGCGACCGCGTGGCCCTGCAGGGCGCAGAGCAGGGCGAACAGCAGCGGGGTCAGCAGATCGTTGCGGCGCAGGTAGGGCACCAGCAGGGGGAACTGCATGGGCGAGCGCAGGGCCGCGCCCGCCGTGCGGAAGAAGGCCTGCACGTCGCCGCCC
>JAUHVS010000662.1 GCA_030424955.1 bacterium
GGCCCACAGGGGCGGCGATCAGGCGGCGGGGGTCTGGAACAGGCCCTGCCAGAAGGCGGTCTGGCGGGTCACCACCGCCTGGGCGCGCTCGCCCATGGCCTCGAGCTGCGTGGTCTGGGTCTTCAGCGCCGCCTGCACGAGCTCGCCGCTGGTCTTCAGCGCGCGCTCGCCCTGGGCCATGGCCTGCTCGGTCTGCTGGGTGAGCTGCTGGGTCCACCAGGTCAGCTCGGTGGCGAAGAACTCACGGGTGTTCTCGATCATGCGATCCATTGGTCTGCTCCTTGCCCGCGGGGGGCGTTGGTGGGCCGTCCGCCCAGGATCACCATGCGCGACTCCACTTGTAGGCACCGCCCGGTCGGGGATCAATCCAAAAATTGTGCAGTGCAGCAATTTTGGGTCTGGAGCCCATTGAATAAAGGGCTTGGGTGGTTGTGCGCGCTGCGCCGTTTCGCCCGCGGACGCCGCGCACTATCCTGCCCGCCAAGGACGTGGAGGCAGATCATGTTGGCGACGATTGAAGTGCAGACGGGCCCGGCGCCCACAGCGGCGGTGATCTGGCTGCACGGCCTGGGGGCCGACGGCCACGACTTCGAGCCCATCGTGCCCGCGCTGGGGCTCAGCGCGCCGGTGCGCTTCGTGTTCCCCAACGCGCCGACCCGGCCGGTGACCATCAACGGGGGCATGGTCATGCGGGCCTGGTACGACATCGTCGAGATGAGCCTCGACCGGCGCGTGGACTACGACGGCATCGTCGAGAGCGCGCAGGCCATCGACGCCCTCATCGCTCGCGAGATCGCCCGGGGCGTCCCGGCCGAGCGCATCGTGCTGGCGGGCTTCAGCCAGGGCGGGGCCGTGGCGCTGCACGCGGGCCTGCGGGCGCCGCAGCGGCTGGCGGGGCTGCTGATCCTGTCGAGCTACCTGCCGTTCCCGCAGCGGCTGTCGGAGCACAGCGCGGCCAACGCGCAGACGCCGGTGTTCTTCGGGCACGGCACCTTCGACATGGTGGTGCCCGCCACCCACGGGCGCCGGGCGGCCGACGTGCTGCGCGCCGCAGGCCAGCCGGTGAGCTTCCAGACCTGGCCCATGGCCCACGCGGTGCACCCCGACGAGGTGCGCGCCATCGGCGCCTGGCTGACCGAGCGCCTCGGCCCCGCGTCGGCCTGATCAGCCGGCCGGGGGCCCGTCCGCCTGGTCGGGGGCGCCCAGATCAAACGTGAAGCAGGCCCCCTCGCCGGGGTGCCCGTGGGCCTCGATGCGCCCGCCGTGGCGCCGGATGATGCGCTGCACCGTGACCAGCCCCACGCCGGTGCCCTCGAAGGCGTCGCCGTGCAGGCGCTGGAAGGGTCGGAAGAGCTTGTCGGTGGCGCTCGGGTCGAAGCCCACGCCGTTGTCGCGCACCTGGAAGCGCCCGTCCTCGAGGCGCTCGAACCACACGGTGGGCGCCTCGGCCCGGCTCGAGTACTTGGCCGCGTTGTCGAGCAGGTTGTGCAGGGCCAGGCGCAGCAGCTCGGGATCGGCGTTGGCCACCAGCCCGGGGGTGATGTGCCAGCGGGGGGTGCGCCCGGCGGCCTCCAGATCGTGGGCGATCTGGCTGACCAGCGCCGACAGATCCACCGGCTGGCGGGTCATCTCGCTGCGGCTGATGCCCGACAGCATCATCAGCGCCTCGGTGAGGCGGTCCAGGCGCAGGGCGTTGGCCCGCAGCCGGGCCAGGTACACCCGGCCCAGCTCGTCGAGGTGCTGCGAGAAGTCCTCGCTGAGGGCCGAGCCGTAGCCGTGGATGGCCAGCAGGCCGCCGCGCAGGTCGTGGGCGACGGAGTAGCTGAAGGCCTCCAGCTCCTCTTTGATCGACACCAGCTCGTCGTTGCGGCGGGTCAGCTCGATGGTGCGCTCCTCCAGCGAGCGCGACAGCGCGCGCACGGCCTCGAAGCCGGCGGTGTTCTCGAGGGCGGCGCCGGCCAGCGTCGCCAGAAAGGCCGCGAGGCGCCCCTCGGGCGCGCCGAAGTAGCCGGCCAGGCCCTGCTGCTCTGCGAACACCACCAGCACCACCGCGCCGCGGGCCATGACCGGCAGGCAGAGCACGCTGCGGGGCGGGGCGCCGGGGGGCACCGGCTGGTCGGCGATCTGCACCTGCTGGGACTGCACGGCGGCGCGGATGAGGGCGCGATCGGGGTCCTGGGGCACGCTGCCCAGGCCGGTGACCTGCCCGTCTGAGGCCACGGGGAACAGCACGCAGCGGCTCGCGCGCAGCACCTGGCTGGCGCCGGTGCGCAGGTGCTGGTGCACGTCGGCGACGGACTGGCTCGACGCCAGGGCGCGGCCCAGGCGCACCACCGAGGCGAAGCGATCGGCCACCGAGGGCGTGGCCTGCTCGCTGGGGTCCTGCGCGGCGGGCGGGCGGAGCTGGCGGCGCAGGCGGTCGGCGCGATCGGACATGGCCTGGGCGCGGGGCCAGCCCAGGGCCTTGCCGACCCGACCCCAGGCCGACAGGGCGAGCTGATGATCCCAGCGCTGCCCGCGGCGCTCGGCCTCGGCGATGGCCTGATCGAGCAGGCGCCGGGCGGCGCTGACGTCCCCGCGCAGGGCCGCGGCCAGGCCGCCCTCGCGGGCGAGGGCGCTGGCGTAGATCGGGCGCCGGTCCAGCAGCTGGCCCGCCTGGCGCAGCGCGCGGCTCAGCCGCCGGGTGAGGGCGCGATCCCGCGGGCGGTTGTAGGGCGAGCTGACCTCGCACGCCCGGCGCAGGGCCATGGCGTGCAGCAGGCGCAGCGGCCGGCCCGCGTAGGTGCGCAGCAGCCCGCTCGCGCGGGCGCTGTCGAGGGCGTCGTCGGCGACGGCCAGGGCCCGGGCGACCTGGTGGCGCGCCAGCAAGATCATCACCTCGCTCGCGGCCCCCGAGAGCCGGGCGAAGGGGTCGTTGGGATCCTGGCGCGCGAGCCGCAGCGCCGTGTCGTCCATGCGGCCGTTGCGGCACGCCGTGCGGATCTCCAGGGCGATCAGCCGGTCGGCCAGGCGGCCGCCCTCCCGGGCGGAGCGCTCCATGGCCTCGGCCAGCTCCAAGGCCTCGCCCAGCGCCCCGCGGCTGACCAGCGCCCGCATCAGCCCGTGCCGGGCGCGATCGGCGTCCCAGCGCGCGCCGGATCGGCTGAGCAGGGGGATGGACTGGCGCAGGTGGTCGATGGCCGGCACGAGCTCGCCGGCGTCCAGCAGGATCAAGCCGCTGAGCCAGAGCGCGCGGCCCTCGGTCCCGGGGCTGCGCAGGCTGCGGCCCACCTCGATGGCCCGGTCGGCGTAGCGCCGCGCCAGGGGCACGGGGCCGAGCAGCTCGTGCAGCATCATCGCGTGGTTGGCCCAGATGTCCCCCAGGGCCTCCGTGGCGGGGTAGCGCTCGCTCAGGTTCAGGGTGCGCAGGTGCGCGAGGACGCTGACGGGGTTGGCGCCCCCCGTGAGGTACGCGCCCTGGCCCAGCAGCCGGTACAGCTCGGCGGTGAGGCCGTCGGCCGCGCCGTGCTCGGGGCCGTCGACACCCACGTTCAGGGCGGGGAGCGCCACGTGGGTGCCCTGGCGCAGCAGATCCACCGTGAAGCGGCCCAGGCGCCCGAGGCGGCTGCGGGGCAGGCCGCGGCCGATGGCGGCGAGGCCCTGGGCCGCGAGCGCCCCCGAGGTCGCCGGATCCCCCCGGCGGAAGGCCAGATCGGCCAGCAGGGCCAGGGCCGTCGCGCGGGCGTGCGGCGTCGAGGCCCGGGCGGCGGTCTGGCCCAGCCAG
>JAUHVS010000663.1 GCA_030424955.1 bacterium
GATCGCCTTCTTCGCGCTCAGCGGCGTGCTGCCGCGGGACGAGGCCATCGAGCGCATCAAGGACAAGATCCGCACCAGCTACGGGCTGAAGGGCGAAGAGGTGGTGCGGGTGAACATCGCGGGCGTCGACGCCGCGCTGGATCACCTGGTGCGGGTCGACGTGCCCGCCACGGCCACCAGCGCGTTCAGCCGCAAGGCCCTGGTGAGCGACGACGCGCCGGACTTCGTGAAGGCCGTCAGCGCCCTGATGATGGCGGGCAAGGGCGACGCCCTGCCGGTCAGCGCGTTCCCGCCCGACGGCACCTGGCCCACGGCCACCAGCCAGTGGGAGAAGCGGGCCATCGCCCCCGAGATCCCCGCCTGGGACGCCAGCCTGTGCATCCAGTGCAACAAGTGCTCGGTGATCTGCCCCCACGCGGCCATCCGCGTGAAGGCCTACCCGACCGAGGCCCTCGAGGGCGCCCCCGAGGCGTTCCAGCACGTGCCCCTCAAGGGCAAGGTGATGGAGGGCAACGCGTACACCGTGCAGGTGGCGCCCGAGGACTGCACCGGCTGCGGCCTGTGCGTCGAGGTCTGCCCCGCGAAGGACAAGACCAACCCCAAGCACAAGTCCATCGACATGGTGCCCATGCTGCCGCTGCGGGCGCAGGAGACCGAGAACTTCGGCTTCTTCCTGTCGCTGCCCGAGGCGCCCCTGGGTGAGCTGCAGGACAACATCAAGTACAGCCAGTACCGCCGCCCGCTCTTCGAGTTCTCGGGCGCGTGCTCGGGCTGCGGCGAGACGCCGTACATCAAGCTGCTGACCCAGCTGTTCGGCGACCGCGCGCTGATCGCGAACGCCACGGGCTGCTCGTCGATCTACGGCGGCAACCTGCCGACGACGCCCTACTGCACCAACGATGACGGCCGCGGGCCGGCGTGGTCGAACAGCCTGTTCGAGGACAACGCCGAGTTCGGCCTGGGCTTCCGCCTGGCGGTGGATCAGCTCACGGCCCACGCCCGCACCCTGCTGACGGGGCTGTCGGGCAAGGTGGACGCCGCGCTGGTGGCGGGGCTGATGGAGGCCGAGCAGCGCGACGACACGAGCATCGCCGCGCAGCGCGAGCGGGTGGTGGCCCTGCAGGCCGCGCTGGCGACCCTCGGCGACGCGCCGAACGTGCTCGCCCTGCGCGAGATCGCCGACTACCTGGTGCGCAAGAGCGTGTGGATCGTGGGCGGCGACGGCTGGGCCTACGACATCGGCTACGGCGGCCTCGACCACGTGCTCGCCAGCGGGCGGGACGTGAACATCCTCGTGCTCGACACCGAGGTGTACTCGAACACCGGCGGCCAGGCCTCGAAGGCCACGCCCATGGGCGCGGTGGCGAAGTTCGCCGCCGACGGCAAGGGGCTGGGCAAGAAGGACCTGGGCGTGCTCGCCATGATGCACGACCACGTCTACGTGGCCCACGTGGCCATCGGCGCCAAGGACGCGCAGACCTACAAGGCCTTCGTCGAGGCCGAGGCCTGGCACGGCCCGTCGATCATCATCGCGTACAGCCCGTGCATCGCCCACGGCTACGACCTGAAGTACGGCGCCGCCCAGCAGAAGCTGGCCGTGGAGACTGGCCGCTGTACCGCTACGACCCCAGCCGCGTGGGCGATGACCGCGCGCCGCTGACCCTCGACAGCAAGGCCCCGAAGGGCCAGCTGTTCGACTTCGCCCGCAACGAGACCCGGTTCCGCATGCTGATGCAGAAGAACCCCGCCCGGGCCAAGGCGCTGATGGCCGAGGCACAGACCGACGTGCGGCGGCGCTTTGAGCTGCTCGCCCGCCTGGCTGAGGAGAACTGACGATGGCTGTGGATCTGTCGACGACCTGGCTGGGCCTGCCGCTCACCTCGCCCCTCATCGCGGGGGCCTGTCCGCTGACCGACGACGTGGACACCGTCAAGCGCCTGGTGGACGCCGGCGCCGGCGCGGTGGTCACCCAGAGCCTGTTCGAGGAGCAGCTCACCGACGACCAGCTGGCGTTCTTCAACCACACCGAGGGCGTGGCGGACGCCTACGGCGAGGCCCTGGACTACTTCCCGGCCTACGACGACGCGGCCCTGGGGCCAGACGCGTACCTGAAGCACATCGAGGCCCTGAAGGCTGCGGTGGATGTGCCGGTGATCGCGTCGCTCAACGGCGTCACGCCGGGGGGCTGGGTGCGCTACGCGAAGTACCTGGCCGAGGCCGGGGCCGACGGGCTGGAGCTCAACGTCTACTACCTGGCGAGCGAGCCCACGGAGTCGCCGGACGAGGTCGAGTCCCGCTACCTGGACATCCTGCAGGGGGTGAAGGCCGCGATCTCGATCCCCATCGCGATGAAGATCGGGCCGTTCTTCAGCTCGCCGGGGCACCTGGTGTCGCGGCTGGCGGACGCCGGCGTGGCGGTCACCCACCTCGACCACCCCCGCCTGACCCACGGCTGGATCAACCTGCTGGGGCTGCTGCGCCCGCTCATCCCCCTGTGGCGTGAGGTCGGCGCGGCCGTGGGCGACGCCCTGCGCGCCCCGCCCTGAGCCGCGACAGGCGCCGCGCCACAAAACAGCCCCGTCGGTGAGATCCCAAACATGCCCCGTCTGGCATACTGCGTCCCAGACACCCTTGGGGAGGGAGACCCACCATGCTGCACCGTTCACGCGCCACCCACCGTGCGCCCCGCCTGAAAACCCCGGCCCGGCGCTTGCTGCCGCTGCTGCTCACCGCGGCGGTCGCCGCCACCTGCGCCGTGCCCACCGTCGCCGCCGCGTGCGGCGGGCTGTTCTGCGACAACGCCCAGCCGGTCACCCAGGAGGCCGAGCGCATCCTGTTCGCCCGCGACGGCGAGACGCTGCACATGATCGTGCGCCTCACCTACCAGGGGCCGCCCATCGAGTTCGGCTGGCTGCTGCCCGCGCCCGCAGACGTCGAGACCTTCCTGTCGAGCGAGGCGATCTTCCAGCGCTTCGACCAGGCGTTCGCCCCGATCTTCCGCCTGCAGACCATCATGGCCGAGGGCTGCGAGCAGAACTTCCCGGCGTCCGCCGGCGGCGGCGCCTTCGATGCCGGCTCCGCAGGCGGCGACGGCGGCGGTGAGGGCCCCGACGTGCAGGTGCTCAGCCGCGAGGCCATCGGCCCCTACGACCGCACCATCCTGCGGGCGGGCAACGTGGCAGACCTCGAGACCTGGCTGACCGACAACGGCTACCAGTTCCCCGAGGGCTCCGGCCCCCTGCTCGAGCCCTACGTGCAGCTGGGCGCGGCCTTCGTCGCCCTCAAGCTGCTGCCGGGCGCCACCAGCAACGACATCGTGCCCTTGCACCTCACCTTCACCAGCGACACCCCGGCCATCCCGCTGCGGCCCACCGCCGTGGCGGCCCAGCCCGACATGGGCGTCATCGTGCACCTGCTGGGCGCCCACCGCGCGGTGCCCACCAACTTCCTGACCCTCAACGAGGCCGCCATCGACTGGGTGAACGGCGGTCAGAACTACGCCGACGTGGTGGCCCAGGCCGCCGATGAGGCCGACGGCCACGCCTTCGCCACCGACTACGCGGGCCCCGTGGGCGAGCTGGGCCTGCGCCGGCTCGACGCCGCCACCCTCACCGCCGTCGCCGCCGCCCGGACCCTGGGCGAGTTGAACGCGGCGCTGGACCTCTTCAACCTCGACGCCGACCTGCAGCGCGTGGTGCTCAGCGGCCTGGCGCCGCCCGAGGGCCTCACCCCCGACGAGGTCCTGGCCTGCCCCGACTG
>JAUHVS010000664.1 GCA_030424955.1 bacterium
GGGCGGTCGCTGTGCTGCCGGCTGATCTCGACGGCGTGCACCTCGCCCGGCGGCGCAGGCGCGGGCGTCGGGGGCAGATGCCCTGCGGGCTGCGGGGTGCTTGGCGGGGGGCTCTGTGGCGCGCTGAGCGTGGGCCCGGGCGCGGGCGCTGCGGCGGGCGGCGCGTCGGGATCGACCACCGGCGCGGTCCAGCCTGGCGTGGGGGGCGCCTCAGCGGGCACCCCCGGCGGGGCCAAGCCGGGTGGATAACGGAACCGGGGCCCACGGCTCATGGGCAGCGTGCTCGCGGGGGGCGCGGCCGCGACCTCGGCCACCAGGGCGGCCTCGTGGGCGGCGAGGCGGGCGTCGTCGATGACGTGGCCGGGCACGTGCAGCGTCGCCACGCCCAGCACACCCAGCGCGGCGCGGGCCCGGCGGGTGGCCGACAGCGCCAGCCGCGCGGCGTGCCCTTGAGCGCGGCGCAGATCGGCCGCCGACACCTCGCCGGCCGTCGCCTGGCGCCACCGCCGGTGGAAGTCCATGGCCGTGAGCCACTCCAGGGTCACGTCGCCCCGGTGGACCGCGGGCCTGACGGCCCAGCCCTCGGCGGTGCGGTGCAGCCCCACCCCCGCCGACAGCCCCTGCACCCCCAAGCCGTCGAAGGCGTAGAGCCCCAGCGCCGGCGTGGTCAGCTCGATGGGGTGGCGCGCGGCCTCGGCCTGCACCGCGGCGGGCTGCTGCGCGAGGGCCTGGGTGAACGCGGTGACCTCGTCAAGGGCCAGCCAGCGGCGGTTCAGGGCCTCGGGCGTGTCGCCGCGGGCGGCGCCGGTGCGGGCGTTCTCGGCGGCCACGGCGTCGGCCAGCGCCGCCTCGGTCACCGGCCGGCCGGCCAGCGTAAGCCGGTGCGGCGTGCTCATCGGCGGGGGCGGGGGCGCGCCCATGCCCGGAGCCCTTCACCCGCCGTCGCTGCCCCTGCGTGCTGCATGCCGTGTGTCCTCAGCCGTTGGCCGCCCGCCCCCCGGGGGCTGGGCTCGGCACAGTCTGCGGCGCGGGGCCCCGGCCCCGTCAAGCCCGCCGGCCGGGCATTGACCCTGCCCCCGGGCGCGGCCAATGCTGCGGCCCCGCTGAGTCGAGGTGTCCCATGGGCAACGCCATCCCCCACGCCCCCCGGATCTGGTGGCGCAGGCTCGCCGGCGCGGTGGCCCTGCTGTGGGCGCTGGCGCCGGTGGGCTGCCGCCGCGACGCCCCGGCCCCGGCCGCCTTGCAGGTGCTCGCGGCGTCCTCGCTGACCGAGGGCTTCACGGCGCTGGCGCAGGCCTTTGAGCGCGCCCACCCCGGCGCACGGGTGGCCCTCACCTTCGCGGGCAGCCAGGTGCTGCGGCTGCAGATCGAGCAGGGCGCGCCCGCCGACGTGTTCGCGTCGGCCAACCCGGCTCACCTGGACGCGCTGGTCGCCGGGGGCCAGGCCCAGGCGCCGCGCACCTTCGCGCGCAACGGCCTGGTGATCATCGTGCCGCCGGGCAACCCGGCCCAGGTGCACAGCCTGGCGGATCTGGCCCGCGCCCAGCGGCTGGTGCTGGGTACCCCCGAGGTGCCGGTGGGGCGCTACGCCCGGCAGGTGCTCGCCAAGGCCGACGCCCGCCTCGGCGCCGGGTTCGCCGACCGCGTGCTGGCGCGCGTGGTGTCGGCCGAGAGCAACGTGCGGTTGGTGCGCGCCAAGGTGGCCATGGGCGAGGCCGACGCCGCGCTGGTCTACCGCACCGACGCCGTGGGGGCGGGCGTCACCGCGATCCCCCTGCCCGACGCCGTCAACGTGCAGGCCCGCTACCCGCAGGCGGTGCTGACGGGGGCGCGGTCCCCTGCCCTGGCGCAGCAGTGGGTCGACTTCGTGGGCAGCCCCGCGGGTCAGGCGATCCTGGCGACGCACGGGTTCTTGCCCGCGGGCCCCTGAGCCGCCCCTGCTGAGCCGGCCCTGCGGCGGGGCGCCCGCGTCGCAACACGGCGCAACACGTCGCGCCGCCCGCGCCGCCGGCCCCCCAGTTGCCCCCGTCGGCCGGGCCCACGCGCCTGGCCTCGAATGTGCAGAACGCGGCGGCAAGAGAGCTCGGTGAGGCACGACCATGCAGACGCGACAAAGACTTCGAGGCGCACAGGCCATCGCCTGGGCACTGTGTGGGCTGACCGCGTGGCCCGCCCTGGCGAGCCCGCCAGCCCACCCCCCCGCCACAGCTCAGCCCGCGGCGCCCGCCGCCCCCTGGCGGATGGCCGACGCCCTGCGCGCCCCCGGCTGGCTGCAGGTGTCGCTGACCCACCGCAGCCGCTACGAGGCGCTGCGCGATCCCGTGCGCGGCGACACGCCCGACACCCTGGGCGCGGTGTTCATGCGCACCACCGCCCGCGTGGGCCTGGGCACCGACACCGTGCGGCTGGTGCTGGAGGGCATCGACGCGCGGGCGCTGGGCGCGAGCCCTGATCTGGCCCTGTCGACGGGCCAGGTGGACGTGCTCGATGTGCTGCAGGCGCACCTCGCCCTGTCGGCCCGTGGGGTGGGCGGCGCGGACGGCGTGCTGTCGGCGCGCGTCGGCCGCATGACCCTGGATCTGGGCAGCCGCCGGCTGGTGGCGCGCAACGGATTTCGCAACACGATCAACGCCTTCGACGGGGCTGAGCTGCAGTGGACCGCCCCCCGCGCGGGCCGCGTGCAGGCCGGGGTGGTGTCGCCCGTGCGCCGCCTGCCGGCCACCGCCGACGCCATGCGCGACCAGGTGATCGAGCAGGACCAGGCGAGCTGGGGCGCCGTGCTGGGGTTCGTGCAGTACACCGGCCCCGCGGTGCCCGACCTGGGGCAGATCGACGGCGGCCTGCTGGGTCTGTACGAGTCCGACACCGCCGACCAGCCCACCCGCAACCGGCGGCTGCTGACGGCCCACCTGCGCATCGTGCGCCCCCAGGGCCGCGGCCACGTGGACAGCGAGGTGGAGGTGATGGCGCAGCTGGGCCAGTCCCGGGCGTCCTCGGCGGCCGAGGACACCGAGGATCTGCGCCACCACGCCATGTTCACCCACCTGAGCCTGGGCTACACGGCCGACCACCCGCTGCGGCCCCGGCTGGCGGCGCTCTACGACTTCGCCAGCGGCGACGGCGACCCCGAGGACGCCGTCAACGGGCGGTTCGACACCCTGTTCGGCGCCCGCCGGTTCGAGCTGGGGCCCACCGGGGGCTTCGGGCTGCTGGCCCGCAGCAACCTCAACTCGCCGGCCGTGCGGGCCGAGGTGCGCCCCGCCACGGGCTGGCGCGCCGACGTCACCTGGCGCGGGGCGTGGCTGGCAGCCGCGACGGACGCCTGGACCCCCACCGGCCTGCGCGACGCCAGCAGCCGCAGCGGCCACAGCGTCGGCCAGCAGGTCGACGCGCGGGTGCGCTGGGCCGCCCTGCCCGACCAGCTCTCGCTGGAGGTGGGGGCCGCCTACCTGTGGTTGGGGGACTTCGCGACCCAGGCGCCGAACGGCCCGGGCGCGGTGGCGAACCCGGCCTTCGGGTACGCGCAGGTGACGGTGCAGATCTGAGCCCACGGCGCTGAGCCCACGGCGCTGAGCCCACGGCGCTGAGCCGACAGATTTGAGGGGTAAGGCGCCCCCGGGGTCGCTCAGTACAGCCGGCCGAAGATGCTGTAGGTGGCCTGCACCGTCTCCAACAGATCCACGTGGCTGCGCAGCTTGAAGCGGTCGGAGAAGTAGCGGCGGGCCAGCTGGCTGTCGAGCTCGGCGTCGGG
>JAUHVS010000665.1 GCA_030424955.1 bacterium
GCGGAAGAGCCGTGGGATCTCGTTGGCCGTCAGCCCGGTCACGAAGGCCTCGGGCGGCACCTCGGGCATCAGCTCGCGCAGCTTCTCCAGGGCCAGCTCGGTGAGGATGCCGTCCTTCTCGTAGTCTTCGGGGTCGATGCCTTCCTTGCTCGACTCCTCGAGGCCGCCGCGCGGGATCTTGATGTCGAAGGCGCGCTCAAGCAGGAAGACGATCTCGAGCAAGTCCAGAGACTCAGCGCCCAGATCATCAAAAATGCTGGCCTCCGGCGTCACCTCGTCATCATCCACCCCAAGGGCTTCGACAAACGCGCTCTGGACCTTCTGAAAGACGACGTCGCTGCTCATGAGTTCCCCTGATTGCGGGTGGCGTCACCGCGCACCGTTGGCAATATCGTGGGATGATCCGAGGCGCATGCAGCGGTTGCAAGGGCAAACCAATGCACTCGGCCCTGCAACTTGACCTGGGGCAGAGTCGATCAGGTGGTGGTCGCGACGCGCGGTCGCGGGAGTGAGCTGGGAGGACCGAGGCGTGGACGTCCTCGTCATCGATGATGATGCAGAGCTTGGCGACTACGTCGGTCTGGCGCTGCAGACCCTCGGGTATCGCGCGCTGACGGTGACGGCGCTGCCCAGCCCCGTCCCCGAGACGCGCGCCGCCTTGGTTGATCTGATGCTCGCAGAGCCGGGCGCGGGGCTCACGGCGGTGCGGCGCCTGGTTGAGGATCGCCGCGTCGTGGTGATGACTGGCCTGAGCGGCGAACACCCCACGGTGCAGGCGGCCCTCGACGCGGGCGCCGTGGCCGTGCTGTCCAAACCCTGCACGCTGGCCGACATCCGAGCGTGTGCCCGGCGCCACCTGGCGGACGACAGCGCCTGACTGCGCTCCGGACGGGGACCGCGTCGGAGGGCCGAGCGGTGGGCCGACCCCGGACGAACAGGGAAGGGGGTGGGCGGCGACCGTGGACCCGGCGGCCGCCCCGGCGGTCAGCGAGCGTACTGGACCGCCCGGGTCGTGCGGACCACGCTCACCGTCACGTCGCCCGGGTGGGCTTGCTCCGCCTCAATGCGCTGGGCGATGTCGCGGGCGAGCAGGTCGGCCTCACGATCTGACAGCCGCGCGTTGTCCACCAGCACCCGCACCTGGCTGCCGGACTGCAGCGCATAGCACTGCTCGACCCCATCAAAGCCGAGGCACAGGGCCTCGAGCTCCTCGAGCCGCTGGATGTAACCGGCGAGCTGCTCCCGGCGCGCGCCGGGCCGGCTCGACGACAGGTCGTTGGCGGCGGCCACCAGCTGGTCCATGACCGTCTGCTGGGCCGCGGGGTCGTGGTGGGCGGCCACGGCGTCCACGATGGGCTTCTTCTCGCCGTGCTTGCGCAGCAGGGCGGCACCCGCGGCGGCGTGGTCGCCCGCGATCTCGTGCCCGACCGCGCGCCCGATGTCGTGCAGCAGGCCAGCGCGGCGGACCAGCTTGGGGTTCAGCCCCAGCTCAGCCGCCATGGCGCCGGCGAGGAAGCCGACCTCGATGCTGTGGCGCAGGGCGTTCTGAGCGAAGGTGCTGACGAAGTGCAGCCGCCCGAGGGCCTTGAGGATCTCGGGGTGCAGCCCGGCGACCTCGAGCTCCAGCGCAGCGGCCTCCCCGTGCCCGCGCAACGTCTGGTCGATCTCCTTCTCGGTGCGACGGACGATCTCTTCGATCCGGGCGGGGTGGATCCGCCCATCGGCGAGCAGCCGCTCCAGAGACAGGCGCGCGACCTCGCGGCGCACGGGGTTGAAGCCGCTGATGATGACCGTCTCGGGCGTGTCGTCGATGATGAGATCGCAGCCCGTGGCGCTCTCGAAGGCGCGGATGTTGCGCCCCTCACGCCCGATGATGCGGCCCTTCATGTCGTCACTGGGCAGGCTGACCGAGGTGATGGTGCGCTCGGCGACGTGCTCGCTCGCGTAGCGCTGAATGGCAGCGCTGATGATCATCCGCGCCCGCTCCTGGGCGATCCCGGCAGCCTCTTGTTCGATGGTGCGGATGTCGTCGATGCTCTGCCGGCGCGCCTCTTCACGCACCGCGTCCATCAGCAGGCTCCGCGCAGCATCGGGCGACAAGGCTGCAGCCTCTTCCAAGCGCGCGCGCGCAGCGGCGAGCGCCTCTTCGGCCTCTTCGATCTGGCGCTCAGCGCGGCGCTCGCGCCGCACCAGGTCCTTCTCGCGCTTGCCGACCTTGCCTGCCCGCCCCTCCAGCTCGAGCTCACGGGACTCGGACGCGCTCTCGCGCTTCTTGAGGCGGGCCTCGCGGGCTTCGATGGACGCCTTGCGGGCGGCCGCGTCGGCCTCCAGCTCGGCCTGGCGTTCTGCCGCGGCGCGCTCCACGGCGGCCTCTGCTGCCTGGCGCGCCGCCTTGACCTCGGCCTCAGCCTCTTCTCGAAGCCGCGCCAACTCAGCGTCTTCAGCCCCGCCGCCGACGAAGCGCATGATGAGCGCGCCGACCACGAGGCCGCCGATCGCGGCGATGATGTACTCGGTCAATGATTGGACTCCTCAGGGCGCGTCAGGACGAGCCCCCGGTCGGTTGCCACGGCGTCCAGGCGGACGTCCCACGGCGCACGGGGCACATGGGCCACTCGTTGAAAGGCATACGCCAGCCCCACGGCAGTACAGGCCTGTTGGCTGGCGAGGGTGCGGTCGTAGATCCCGCCGCCGAGGCCCACTCGAAAGCCGAATGGATCAAAGGCGACACCGGGGACGACCACGAAATCATCGGGCTGCGCGGGTGCGGCCGGGCCTTGGGGGACCGGCAGCCCCAGCGCGCCGGCCGCCCAGCCTGTGGGCTGGACCCACTCCAGGATGCGATCCTCACCGACGCGCGCGTAGAGCACTTGGCGCCGCGCATCGAGCGCCGCCGCCGCCACGGCGTCCGTCGAGACCTCACCGTCAAAGGCCCGGTACAGCAGGACGCGGTGGGCGGAGTGAAAGGCTGGGTGCGTCATCAGGGCGCGCTGGGCGGCGTCGTCCCACGCAGCGCGCTCCGACGGTGCCAGACCGCGGCGGTGCGCCCGGAGCGCGCGACGAAGGGCCCGCTTTGCCTGCGACACCCCATCAGTCATCCGCCAGCGCCTGCTCCACTCGGGCGCGCAAAGCGTCGTCGCGCGCTTCCATGGCGTTCTCGAGGGCGGCCATGGCCAGGGCTGCGACGATGACCGCGCCCATCGGACCGGCGCCCTGATCGCCCACGGCGCGGACCCGAGCGTCCAGATCAGCGGCGAGTCGATTGACGTACGCCGGCGCGGCCGCGGCGCGCACCGTGACCGACTGTCCGGCGATGTGCAGGTGGTGGGTATGCATGCGCGACCGGCCCTCGATGCGCCGAAAGGCTACCCCCGGCGCGCGGGAGGTGTCAACGCCCAACATTCTGGATTCCCTTGCGAATTTGCCGTTTTCAGGGGGTTCATACGCACAGGCTCTTGACGGTTGGTCGCGATTGAGTTAATCCACCGCGCACCGTCGGTGCTGCCGATGGGCTGCTAGCTCAATTGGCAGAGCAGCGGACTTTTAATCCGACGGTTCTGGGTTCGAGCCCCAGGCGGCCCATCTGGGTCCCCATCGTCTAGTCTGGCCCAGGACACCGGCCTTTCAAGCCGGCGACGCGGGTTCAAATCCCGCTGGGGACGCTCCCTCTCCCCCTCACCGACCGCCTGCGGACGGTGAGGGGGGTCGGGTCGACCGCTCACCGCATCCCGTTGGTCTCGTCACGAT
>JAUHVS010000666.1 GCA_030424955.1 bacterium
GGTGCCCCAGGCCCGCCTCGCGCAGGGTCTGGCGCACCGCCGCCGCCTGCCGGGTCCGCCGCCGCACCGCCACCCGCAGGGTGCTGTGCATCGCCAGGCCCTGGGGCCACGCCGACACGTCCAGGTGGGTCACCAGGTCGTCCATCAGGCGGTCCCGGCGCTCGAGCTCGGCGTCGTACGCCGCCCTGAAGTCGCTCACCTCCGCGTCGGTGCCAAACGCCAGCGGGCAGGCCCGGCCCCGCGGCGGGCTGGCCGTCCGGCTGTGCGGGTCCGCCGCCCGCATCGCCGCCGCCCCCAGCACGGGCGTGTCGCCCCGCGCCGCCTCGTGCTGCGCCGCCAGCCGCTTGGCCGCGGCCTTCGCCTCGGCCCGGCGCTGGGCCTGGGTCTTGTCGCGGTCCATCGGCCACGGGGTCAGCGGCACCACCCGCGGCTGGGCCACCGCCGCGCCCCGGCGCCCGCTGGCTACAGCCTCCGGAGTCTGGCCCACCCACACGCCGTGCAGCGCGAACCGCCCCGCCGCCAGCGCGCTGATGGAGTTCACGCACGGGTTGTCGAGCGGCGACGCGAACAGGCCCTCGGGCAGGCCCTGCGCCCAGATGTAGTCCCGCCGCCGGGCCATCGCGCTCTCGAACACCACGCCCGCCGAGTAGCGCTGGCCCCACAGCGCCGCGCGCCACTGGGTCTGCCAGCCCAGCCGCACCGCCAGCTGGCCCTGCACGAAGTGCATGTAGGCCTCGAAGGCGGCTTGGCAGGCCAGGGTCAGCGCCCCGTGGTAGTGCGTCGACAGCGCCCCGATGTCGTGCACCTGAATCCAGCGGCCGTACCGCCGCAGCGCCTCGCCGATGACCCCCACGAACAGCGCGTTGGTCGTGGGCGACGGGCGCAGCAGCCGCGTCGCGCGGTGCGTGCGCGCCATCACCTCCACGGTGCTGCCGTCTGGAAAGTAGCGCTGCTTGCGGCCCATGCCCGGCGCGCCCGCGTGTGGTGGCCCTATGGACCTATCGGACAGTCGGCGCCGGTGTTGCCTCGAATCTGCGGAAAAAGCATAAAGTTAAAGTGTTTCATGGGCTTGCGCGGTTGGTGTGGGGGCCCCGCCGTGCCCCGCGTCGCTGGCCGTGCTCAGCCGGCCCGAGGTGAGCGGTCGGGGTCAAGGCGCAGGTCACCCCGGCCGATAGGGGGCGGGCGCGTTGCGGTCTGCGGTGCGCCCAGGCGACCATGCGCTGGGCGGGGCGATCCCCGCCGAACCGGTCTGTGGAGGACACTGCTCGATGTGGAGGCCCCCCGGCGCGCAGAAGCACCCGCTGCCCGACACCGCCTGGCCAACCGCGGCCGAGGCCGCGGCCAGCCGCCTGTTCAGCCCGCTGTCCCAGGGGGCGCTGTCCCTTTCCCAGCGCACCTGGGTGCCCGCGATGGTGCCCTGGCGGGCCACCGAGGACGGCGAGGTCACCGACCGGGTGGTGGCGTGGTATCGCCGCTTCGCGGAAGGGCAGCCGGGCGCCGTCGTGGTCGAGGCCACCGGCATCCGCGACGTGCCCAGCGGGCCGCTGCTGCGCATCGGCGATGATCGCTACATCTCCGGGCTGCGGCGCATCGTCGATGCGGTCCACGAGGCGAGCGGCGGGCAGACCCGGGTGCTCATCCAGCTCATCGACTTCCTGCGGGTCAGGCGTCGGCCGTCCGCAGCCACGTTCTTCACGCGGTTCTTGACGGTCACCCAGGCGCACCGTGTGGCCCTGGCAGAGGCGTTGGGTGATCCGGCCTGGCGCGACGCGCCCGAGGCCGCGGTGCGCACCCGGCTGGTCACAGCGGGGGACGATCTGCTGGGTGAGGTGCTGTCTGCCCGCGAGCGGCAGGACCTGCAGTTCGGCTACCGCGAGTCCATCAACGATACCCACCTGTCACATATCGCGGCGCTGCCCGAGGTGCTGCCGGCGTTGTTCGCCAAGGCCGCCCAGCGGGCCCGCGCGGCCGGCTTCGACGGCGTGGAGCTGCACTACGCGCACGCCTACACGATGGCCGGCTTCCTGTCCCGCCGGAACCAGCGCACCGATGGCTACGGCGGCGACCTCGCCGGGCGGGTGCGGCTGCCCCTCGAGGTGTTCGCGGCCGTGCGCCGGGCGGTGGGCGCCGACTACCTGGTCGGCGCCCGGTCCCTCGGCGACGAGGTCATCGAGGGCGGCAGCCGCCTCGACGACGCCGTGCACTACGCTCAGGCCTTCGCGGCGGCGGGCCTCGACTTCCTCAGCGTGAGCAAGGGCGGCAAGTTCGAGGACGCCAAGCGGCCGGCGGTCGGCCAGGCGGTCTACCCGTACACCGGCCAGAGCGGCTACGAGTGCATGCCCACCGTCTACAGCGACGCGGCGGGCCCCTTTGGGCGCAACGTGCCGCTGGCGGCCGCCATCCGCGCCGCCGTGCGCGCCGCAGGGCACACGACCCCCATCGTGGCAGCGGGCGGGATCCACCTGTTCGCTCAGGCCGAGGGCATCCTGCGGGCCGGGCACGCTGACGTCGTGGCCCTCGCGCGCCAGGCGCTGGCCGATCCGGACTGGTTCCGCAAGGTCCGCGGAGGCCACGGGGCGGAGGTCCGACGCTGCCTGTACACCAACTACTGCGAGGCCCTCGACCAGCGGCACCGCGAGGTGACCTGCCAGCGCTGGGATCGCGAGGCCCTGGACGCCCCCGGGGTCAGCCGGTCGCAGGACGGCCGCCGCCGGCTCGTCGCGCCGCCATGGCAGCCGCCGGCCCCTGAGGGGACGCCATGATCTCTGTGTTCCATGACCGCGTGGCCCGGTGGACGGGCCGCCGCTGAAGGAGACGACGCCATGTCGATCCGTGTGCTGATCGCCGACAAGCTGCCCGACACTGCGCGCACGCGCCTGCAAGCCAGTGGGCTCGAAGTGATCGACGCGCCCGCGCTCGCCGGGGACGCCCTCGCCGTCGCGCTGACGGAGTACCGACCCGACGCGCTCATCGTGCGCTCGACCAAGGTCACGGCGGCGCACGTGGCCGCGGGGCCAAGCCTGCAGCTGATCGTGCGGGCCGGCGCGGGCGTGAACACCATCGACCTCGACGCGGCCTCGGCGCGCGGCGTGTACGTGTGCAACTGCCCGGGCATGAACGCCGTGGCCGTGGCGGAGCTGACCCTCGGGCACCTCATCAACGCGGATCGCCAGATCGCCGACGGCGTCGCGGCCCTCCGCGCGGGCGAGTGGGCCAAGAAGCGCTTCGGCAAGGGCGCGCGGGGGCTCAAGGGCCGCACGCTCGGCGTGCTGGGCACAGGGGCCATCGGCCAGGCGGTCATCGCCCGGGCCCTCGCCTTCGAGATGCGCGTGGTGGCCTGGTCCCGCTCCCTCGACGACGCCACGGCGAAGCGGCTGGGCGTCGAGCGCCGCGACAACCCGGTGGACGTGGCCCGCGAGGCCGACGCGCTGACGGTGCACGTCGCCCTGACGCCCGCCACCCGCGGGCTGGTGGGCGCAGCCATCTTCGACGCCCTGCGGCCTGGCGCCATCGTGCTCAACACCAGCCGCGGCCCCGTGGTGGACGAGGCCGCCCTGGCCGCTGCGGTGCGCGACAAGGGCCTGCGGGCCGGGCTGGACGTGTTCCACGACGAGCCGGGCAGCGACGGGCCCTGGCGGCCGGCCATCGCCGAGCTGCCGGGTGTCTACGGCACCCACCACGTCGCGGCGTCGACCCTGCAGGCGCAGGAGGCCGTGGCCGACGAGGCCGGCCGCATCGTCGAG
>JAUHVS010000667.1 GCA_030424955.1 bacterium
GCGGTGCCCGGCCCGCGCGGCGCAGCCCGGGCTGGCGCCCCGCTGCGACCACGTGCCCCCCGCGTGGCACGCCGCAGGGGCGGACCGCGGCGCGGCGTGTCATCTGCTGTCAACGGATCCTGAGGCCGGCTGACCCCGCTCGGGCGCCTCAGCGGGCGGCCACCGGAGCGTCGGCGGCGCCGTCGTCGGCGGGCGCGTCATCGGCGGGCCCGTCGTCGGCCGGGGGCGCAGCCCGCTTGGGGGCGCTGGGCATGGGCTCGGGCGGCAGGCTCCGCTCGGCCTCGTCCAGGGGCGCCATGGCGTCGGCCTGCGCGTCGTGGATCGCCCGGATCTGCCGGCTGACCGCCTCTTTGCGCCAGTACGCGATGTCCACCTGCCCGAAGCGCGCCTCGGCGGCGTAGCGCTCCAGGTTGGTACGCGCCGCGTCCCGCAGGGTGCCCGCCAGGGACTCGGCGGCGCGGGTCTCGTCCGTCAGCCGCTGGCCCAGGGCCACCAGCACGGGCCGCTCGGCGTCCAGCACCTCTTTGAGGCGGCCGCGGTACGACGTCTCGTAGAGCGACAGGCGGCTGCCAAAGCCGGTGAGGCGCAGCCCGAGGCGGGTGAGGCTGGCCCGCAGGCGGGCGACGTCGGCGGTGGTGGCGGCCGGGCCCCCGCCGTGGCGGTCGCTGTCGGCCTGGGCGTGGGCGACGGCGGCGGCGCGATCGAGCTTGGCGGCGAAGGCCTGAGACTGCGCCACGAGCCGCGCGTGGGTTGTCTTGCCGAAGGCCACGACCGGCAGCAGCTCGGCCGATCGGCTGAGCGCGTCCAGCTCGCCGAGCAGCTCCTGGGCCTCGATCAGCGCCTCCTGCTGCTCGACCAGGGTGGCCTCGAGCGAGCGCACCCGCCGGGCCGATCCCGGCGCCGTCCAGGCGAGCACCTGGGGGGGGAACAGGCGCTTGGTGGACGCCGCCGCGTCGAAGGCCTCGAGGCGCCGGCGGATCTTGGCCTCGAGGTCCACGTAGCCGTCGCGGGCCTGGTCGTAGCGCTCGGAGCGGGCCAGCAGCTGGTACTTCCACAGGGTCAGCTGCGCCGACGACACGTCGTCTCCACGGCCAGCCAGCAGCTGATCGATGAGCCGCGCGCACCAGGTGAAGGCCTCGCGGCGCGCCAGCACGAAGCTCGCCTCGCTCAGGGCGGCGGTGAACTCCGGGCCGCCCCGCGGCACCTTGCGGTAGTGCGCCCAGGCGGCCGGCCAGTCCTCCCGGGCCGCGGCCAGCCGGGCGAGGGACAGGTGGATCAGCGCGCCCACGCGGCGCTGGCGGTCCGTGGCCTCGTCCACGTCCTTGACCGGGGTCTCGCCGTCGTCCAGCTCGCCCGCCGGCGTGACGCGCACGATGCGGCCGGACAGGGCGCCGTCGTCTTCGAGCAGGTCGCCGCTGGTCTTGGGGGCAGGGGACTGGGCCTCGAAGGCCGCCAGGGCCGCCTCGAAGGTGGCCTGCGCCTTGATCCACTCGCCGTCGCTCACGTCGATGACGCCCAGGAAGTACCGCGCGCGCAGGTAGTACGGGTCGTCGGCGGGCACGGCCTCGAACAGGCCGCGGGCCTCGGCCAGCGCCTTCGCGTGGAACAGCGCCTTGCCATAGCCGTAGCGCACCGCCCGGTCGGCGTCGCTCAGCGGCTGGGCCGGGCCGAGCCCCTCATAGCGCGCCCACAGCGGGCGCAGGGTGGCCAGCGGCGTGTCGGTGGGCAGCCGCCTGAGGTACTGCGCGAAGCGCTCCCGCCACGAGGACGGCGCCTGGCCGGGGAAGCGCACGGCCTCGTACAGGTGCCGGCGGGCGGCGGCCTGCAGGCCGATCTGCCACTCGGCCTCCGCGAGGGCGGCGAGGGCGTCGGGGTAGGCGCGCGAGGTCTCGAACCCCGGCCGCGAGATGAGCTGCAGCAGCCGCAGCGCGGCCTTGGGGTAGTCCTCGGTGAGGATCCACATCTGGGCCTGGTTGAGCCGGGCGAGCAC
Source organism: bacterium (assembly GCA_030424955.1). Lineage (GTDB taxonomy): Bacteria > Myxococcota_A > Bradymonadia > UBA7976 > UBA1532 > JACKDL01. The sequence continues at coordinate 1,991 of JAUHVS010000667.1, forward strand.
GTCGTGGCCGTCGAGGCTCACGTCGGCGTCGAGCAGGCCCCGGGCGCGGCGCAGCACCAGCCCCATGCCCCGCAGCTCTTCGATCAGGGCGTCGCGCGAGGGCACGTCGGCCTCGTGGGCGCGCGCTGGCGTCCAGACGAGGCAGCCCCAGGCGAGGCAGCACAGGGTCAGCAGGGGCGGCCAGCGGCTCACGCGGGTGTGGGATCCTCCGTGCATTTTGGATCGGGGCGGGGGCTGCCCGGGCAAAGGGTCATCCACAAGCAGGATACATTCCAGCCCCAAGGGCCTGCGGGCGGGCCGCTCGACCCGGCCCTGGGCTCAGGCCCCGACGCCCCCCACGCGGTCTCACCGGGTGTGACGCGCCCACGCTGGCGCGGGCCGCCTGCGCAGCCGAGGCGCGACAGTCCGTTACCGGGCGAATTTGCGCAAATCTTTGGGCCGTCGTCCAATTGAGGGGCAGGCCGGCGCCCCTTCGCGGCGCTGGGCGCAGGGATGGAGGCGACTCAATGGGTCTACTGGGGTGGCGCAGCAGCACGTTCGGAGTGGCCCTGGGGCTGATGGGCTGTGGCGTGCGCCCGCCAGCGGCGCCCACCCTGACGGACGGGCCCGCCGCCTCGCGGGCGGTGGACACGGGCTGGGCGCGCTACTCCGATCGCGAGCGCCTGACGGGCCTGTTCCCCAGCAAGGGCACGCTCTGGGCGATCGCCGACAGCGGGGTGGTGCGGTGGGACCGGGCGAGCGCCGCCTTCAACGCCGAGACAGGGCCAAACGCCCCGCCCCCTGGCGCGCGGACGCTGGCCGTGGCTGACGAGGGCACCGTGTATGTCGGCCTGCCCGACGGGCTGACGTGGCGCACCGGCAGCGGCTGGATCCGCAGCCAGGTGGGCTTCCTGCGCGGCGGCGTCGTCGCGCTGGCGCCCCGGCAGGGCGGCGGGGTGTGGGTCGCGGGGGCCTATGGCCTGGGCTGGTTCGCCGGCGATCGGCTGCACGTGGTGGCGCCCGAGGTGCGGGTCACCGCCCTGGCGCGGGGGGCCGGCGGCCGGCTGTGGGCGGCGACCCAGGGCCGCGGCGTGCTGGTGGTGCGCCCCACGGGCATCGAGATGCACGGCCAGGCCCAGGGCCTCTGCGATACCGTCCGCAGCCTGGGCACGGCCCCGGACGGCCGGGTCGCGGCGGTGTGCGCGGACGGCAGCCTGGGGGTGTGGAACGGGAGCGGCTGGGTGCGCTGGGCGCTGAGCCGCGCCGGGGCGGCCCGGCAGGCGCAGCCCATCGCCGGCGGCCTGGCCATCGAGACCTCGCGCGGCTGGTTCCGCGACACGGGCGCGGCGCCGGCGCCCGCCGCCCCTGGGGAACGCCCGGGGCCGGTGATGCGCCGCATCGAGGTCCCCGCGCGGCCCGCGACGGTGACTCAGCCGGCGCCCCCGCCTGGGCCGGCGGCCGGCGCAGCCCTCGCCCCGGCCGGGCCCTCCAGCGAGGACGCCCCGACCGCGGTCGAGCCCGCCCGCACGGCCGGCGGTGCCGCGGGGCCGGCGGTGGCCGCCGGGGTGGTGTGGGTGATCCAGCGGGAGGACCCGGCCGACGCGGGCCCCCGGATCGTGGAGCACCAGGCCCCGCGCGCCACCCCCGCGACGCCCCGTGAGCCGCCGCCGGCGGTGGTCGTGCAAGCGGTCGCGGTGGACGCCGAGCCGAGCCCGGTGGCCGACGCCGGGGTCGCCGTCGCCACCGCGCGCCGGGCGCCGATCGTCGAGC
>JAUHVS010000668.1 GCA_030424955.1 bacterium
GCCGCGAGATCGATGAAGGCCCGCAGCGCCGGCGACACCAGCGTGCGCGAGGGGTACACGAGGCTGAGCTCCGTGGGGCCCCCCACCTCGGGCAGCACGACCACCAGCCGCCCGTCCGCCAAGGCGCGCGCCACCATCAGCTCCGGCACAAGGCCCACCCCCACCCCGTCGAGCACCGCCTGACACACCAGCGGCAGCGAGTTGCACACCAGCGGCCCCTGCACGACGACAGCGCCCCCCGCCCACAGCGGCCAGCGCCAGCCACCGCGCGCGTGCTGAGAGACCCCGCCCAGGCAGCGGTGCGTGGCCAGATCGGCCGGCCGCTCCAGCGGCCCGTGGGCGGCCAGATACGCGGGCGACGCCACCACCACCATGCGCCCCCGCAGCAGCCGCCGGGCCACCAGCCCCTCGTCGTGCACCACCCCGCCGCGCAGGGCGACGTCCACGCCCTCGGCCACCAGATCGACGTAGCGGGCGGTGACCTCAACCTCGAGCTGAACCTCGGGGTACAGGGCCATGTACTCGCCGACCAAGGCCCCCAGCGGGCCCAGCTCCGTCGACGGGGGCGCCGACACCCGCAGCCGGCCCCGGGGCTGGCCGTCCCGGGCCAGGGCGGCGTCGCGGGCCGCGGCGAGCTGGGCGAGCACCGCGCGGGCGTCCGCCGCGAGGGCCGCCCCGGCCGCCGTGGCCGAGAGCTGCCGGGTGGTGCGCTGCACGAGCCGCACGCCCAGCTCATCCTCCAGCGCCGCCAGCCGCCGCGACACCGTGGCCCGCGGCAGCCCCAGGGCGTCGGCGGCGGCCGAGATGCTGCCGGCGTCGAGGATGGCCACCAGCTCAGGCAGCCCGGTCAGCGCGTTCTGGCTCATTCGTGATCCAATCGAGCAGGTGAGTCGCAGAAGTGGGCGTTATTTGATCGGTTTTTAGCGCGTACCGTCCAGGCAATCCACTGGAGGCTCCCCATGTCCAACCGCACCAAAGCCTACTGGGCCGTCACCGCCCTCGCCGCCCTCGCCCTGCTCGGCTCCGGCGGCGCCAACGCCACCCTCAGCCCGCCCATCCCCGAGAACATGGCGGCCCTGGGCTACCCGGCCTACTTCCCGCGCATCCTCGGCGTCTGGAAGATCCTGGGCGGGCTGGCGCTGCTCGCGCCCCGCCTGCCGCGGCTCAAGGAGTGGGCCTACGCGGGGGTGACCTTCGCGATGACCGGCGCCACCGCCAGCCACCTGCTCAACGGCGACACCCTGGCCCAGGCCCTCCCGCCGCTGGCGGTGCTGGGCCTGGCGCTCGGCAGCTACGCGCTGCGCCCCGCCGACCGCCGCCTGTAGCCGCCGGCGGGCGCCCCCACCCGCGGGCCGCCGACGGCCCCGATCGCGGGGCGCATCGACGGGGCGGGCGCCGCCGCGTATCTTGCCGCGCATGCGTACCTGGCTCTGCTGTCTGTTCGCCGCGGCCCTCACCGCCTGCGGCGCCGCCCCGGCCCCCGCTCCCGCCTGGGAGAGCGTGGCCGACCCCGGCTTCCTCGACCAGCTCGCGGCCACCTACCGCTTCCGCCTGGGCCGCCCCAGCGCGGTGACGGTGCTGCCCGGCGACGGCGGCGTGCTGTTCCTGCAGAGCGGCCCGCGCAGCTTCGAGCGCGCCCTGTACCGGTTCGACCCCAAGACCGGCAGAGCCACCGAGCTGCTCACGGCCGCGGCCCTGCTCAACGGCGCCAGCGAAGAGCTCACCCCCGAAGAGAAGGCCCGCCGCGAGCGCCTGCGCCTCGCCGCCAAGGGCATCGCCCGCTACAGCGTCAGCCGCGACGGCCAGCACCTGCTGACCCTGCTGTCGGGCCGGCCCTTCGTCTACACCCTGGCCACCGGCAAGACCGTGGACGTGCTGGGCCCCGACGCCGCCCCCGTGCAGGACGCGCACCTGAGCCCCGACGGCCAGAAGCTCGCCTTCGTGCGCGGCGGCGAGCTGTGGTGGACCCCCGTGCGCGACGCGGCCCCCGTGCAGCTCACCACCGGCGCCAGCGACACCGTCAGCCACGGCCTCGCCGAGTTCGTGGCGCAAGAAGAGATGGGCCGCCTGGCCGGCCTGTGGTGGAGCCCCGAGGGCGACGCCCTGGCCTACCAGCGCACCGACACCGCGGGCATGGAGCGCTTCTACCTGCCCACCCTCACCGACCCGGCCATCGCGCCCAGCGCCAGCCCCTACCCGCGGCCGGGCAAGGCCAACGCGCAGGTGCAGCTCTTCGTGCGCACGCTCACCGCCGACGCCCCCGTCGAGATCACCTGGGACCGCGCCGCGCACCCCTACCTGGCGCGGGTGGTGTGGGCCAAGGACGCCCCGCTCACCTTCGTCACCCAGAACCGCCGCCAGACCGAGCTGACCGTGCGCACCGCCGACGCCGCCACCGGCCAGGGCGGCCCCGTGCACACCGAGACCGACGCCGCCTGGGTCGAGCTCGACGCCGACATGCCCCGCTGGCTGCCCAAGGGCTGCCAGTTCCTGTGGACCACCGAGCGCAACGGCCACTGGCAGCTCGAGGTGCGCAACGCCGACGGCACCCTGAGCCACGCCGTCACCCCGCCCACCTTCGGCTACGCGGGGCTGGTGCACGTCGACACCGACGGCGGCTACGCGGTGGTGGCCGGCGGCCCCGATCCCACCCAGCGCCAGCTCTACAAGGTGCCCCTGGGCGGCGACGCCGCGCCCACGCCCTGGACCACCGACGGCGGGTGGCACGCCCTCACCGTGGCCAAGGGCACCGCCGACGCGCCGGCCACCGTGGCCGTGCACACCCACACCCCCGAGCACGGCCCCACCACCTGGCAGGTGCGCCCCTTCAGCGCCGACGGCCTGGGCGACCCCCTGGGCCCGCTGCCCGACCAGGCCGAGGCCCCGGGCTTCGACGTGCAGGTCACCTGGCAGACCCTCGAGGTGCAGGGCCGCACCCACCACGCGCAGGTGGTGCGCCCGCGCAACTTCAAGCCCGGCTGGCGCTACCCGGTGATCTTCCATGTGTACGGCGGCCCCACCCACGCCATGGTGCGCCGGGTGGCCTCGGGCCTGGAGCGCGACCAGTGGCTGGCGGATCACGGCTTCATCGTGGTGCGCGCCGACGGCCGGGCCACCCCGGGCCGGGGCCGCGACTGGGGCCGCGCCCTGGGCGACGACTTCGCGCAGACGGCCCTGGAGGACGGCAAGGCCCTGCTCACCGCCCTCGGCCGCGCCCTGCCCGAGCTCGACCTCGACCGGGTGGGCGTCTACGGCTGGTCCTTCGGCGGCTACCTGGCGGCCATGGCCACCCTGCGCGCCCCCGAGGTGTTCAAGGCCGGCATCGCGGGCGCCCCGGTCACCGACTGGCGCGACTACGACACCCACTACACCGAGCGCTACATCGGCCTGCCCGACACCGACAAGGCCGTCTACGCCGCCTCGGACGTGCTCACCTACGCCGACCGCCTCGCGCGCCCGCTGCTGATCATCCACGGCACCGGCGACGACAACGTGTACTTCGCCCACGCCCTGCGCCTGAGCGACGCCCTGCTGCGCGCGGGCAAGCCCCACGACTTCCTGGCGCTGGCCGGCCACAGCCACATGGTCAGCGACGCCGCCGTCACCCGCGGCGAGTACGCGCGGGTCATCGGCTTCTTCCACGCGCACCTGGGCGCGCCCACCCGGCCGTAGCCAGCATCTGAGCGGGGCGCCTCAGGCGAAACGCGCGGCCAGGGCGGCGTCCT
>JAUHVS010000669.1 GCA_030424955.1 bacterium
CCCTCGCCCCGATCAGCTGCCACGGCACGATGTTGGCGTGGTGCTCCAGCGCGCCCACCAGCACCACGTCGCCGGGCCGCAGCCGCGGCTTCAGGAAGCTGTGGGCCACCAGGTTGAGGGCCTCGGTCGCGCCCCGGGTGAAGATCACCTCGCGGGCCTCGGGGGCGCCCAGGAACGCCGCGACCTGCTCCCGGGCGTGCTCGTAGGCCTGCGTCGCCCGCTCGCCGAGCTGATAGACCGCCCGGTGGATGTTGGCGTTGTCGGCCGCGTAGTGGTGCTGTACGGCGTCCAGCACCGCCTGCGGCTTCTGGGTGGTGGCCGCGCTGTCCAGGTAGGTCAGCGGCCGCGTGTGCACCCGCTGGCCCAGGATCGGGAACTGCGCGCGCACGGCCGCCACGTCCAGCGGCGCTGGCGAGCCGGCGCCGCTCACGCCTCGGCCCCAAACAGGGCGGCGTGCACCGCCGCGCCGCAGCGCTCGGCCAGATCGGGCCAGGGCAGGCCCTCGATGATCTGCCCCGCAAACGCGCTGGCCAGCATGCGCTCGGCGGCCCGCCGCGGGATGCCCCGCGCCATCAGGTAGAACACCGCCGCGTCGTCGAGCTGGCCGATGGTGGCGCCGTGGCTGCACACCACGTCGTCGTTGTCGATGACGAGCTGTGGCCGGGTGTCGACCTTGGCCTGCGTGCTCAGCAGCAGGTTCGGGTTGTGCTGGTCGGCCCGGGTGTGGTGCGCGCCGGGCCGCACGATGACCTGACCCGTGAACACGCCCCGGGCGCGGTCGCCCACCAGGCCCTTGTAGGTCTGGTCGCTCGTGCAGTGGGGCACGGCGTGATCCACCACGGTGTGGTGGTCGTGGTGCCGGTCGCCGCCGCTCGCGTACAGCCCCGCGAAGTTCGCCTCACCGCCCGGCCCGGCGAAGGTCAGCCGCACCTCGCTGCGGGTCAGCGCGCCGCCCAGGCTGAGGTGGTGATGGGTTCACCGCCGCGGCCGCCGTGGCGCCGGCCCCGTGGCTGACGAACTCCTCGATGATCCGCACCTGGGCGCCGCCCTCGGCCACCACCAGCACCCGCGGGCACAGCAGCACGGCCTCGTCGGCGTCGGCGGCGGCGACGTGCACCAGGTGCAGCGCGGGCGCGGCCTTGCCGCGGGCCACGCGCAGCTGCAGGCCGTCCTGGGCCCCCAGCGTGTTCAGGGCCGCGAAGGGGTGGCCGTCCAGCTCGGCCAGCGTGCCGTAGGCGGCGTCCACCGGGCTGTCGGCGAGGGTGCTGACGTGCACGCCCTCGGGCAGGTCGAGGGTGTCCGACAGCGCCCGGTGGTACTGGCCGTTGACGAACACCAGGCGCGCGGCGCCCTCGACGCGGGGCAGGTGATCGGCGCCGGGCGCCCGGCCGCCGGCCAGGGTCCAGCGGTGCTCAGCCAGCGCCTGCACGCCGGTGTACTTCCAGTCCTCGGTCTTGCGCGTGGGCAGGCCCGCCGCCTCGAAGGCAGCGCGGGCCGTGGCGCGCAGGCCCGGCGCGAAGGGGGCGGCGCCCATGCCGTCGGGCAGCAGCGCGGTGTGTGCGGTGGCCATGGGTCCCCCTCAGGCCTCGTCGTCGAGGAAGGCGTAGCCCTCGGCCTCGAGCTTGAGCGCCAGCTCAGGGCCGCCGCTCTTGACGATCCGGCCGTTGCGCAGCACGTGGATCCGGTCGGGGCGGATGTAGTCGAGCAGCCGCTGGTAGTGGGTGATGACCAGGAACGCCCGGTCGGGGGAGCGCATCTGGTTGACGCCCTCGGACACCGCCTTCAGCGCGTCGATGTCGAGGCCGCTGTCGGTCTCGTCGAGCACGCAGAGCTTGGGCTCCAGCAGCGCCATCTGCAGCACCTCGTTGCGCTTCTTCTCGCCTCCCGAGAAGCCCGCGTTGACGCTGCGCTTCATCATGGCGCCGTCCAGGTCGACGACCTTGAGCAGCGTGCGCATGCGCTTGAGGAACTCCGGCGCGGTGTAGGGCGCGAGGCCGCGGTGCTCCCGCACGGCGTTGACGGCCGTGCGCAGGAAGTAGGCGTTGCCCACGCCCGGGATCTCCACGGGGTACTGGAAGGCCAAGAACAGGCCTTCGCGGGCCCGCTCGTCGGCGGCCAGCGCCAGCAGATCCTTGCCGTCGAACTCGACCGAGCCCTCGGTGATCTCGTAGCCCTCGCGGCCGGCGAGCATGTAGCTCAGGGTCGACTTGCCCGAGCCGTTGGGGCCCATGATGGCGTGCACCTCACCGGCCGGGATCTCCAGGTTGATGCCCTTGAGGATCTCGGGGCCACCGTCGGCCACGCGCGCGTGCAAGTTGTTGATCTTCAACATGATCGTGTCTCCAGAACGGGGTCTGCGCAGGGCGGCGGTCAGCCGACGGTGCCTTCAAGGCTCACGGCGAGCAGCTGGTTGGCCTCGACGGCGAACTCCATGGGGAGCTCCTTGAGGACCTCCTTGCAGAAGCCGGTGACGATGAGGCTCACGGCGTCCAGTAGAAGAGCTGGTCCTCGCTGATCTTCGAGGTGGTGGCCTCGTGCTCCACGTGCCCGCTCGGGTGCTGGCACTGGATGTACGGGAAGGTGTGCGCGCCGCTGGTGTCGCCGATGAGCAGCGAGTCGCACTGGCTGTAGTTGCGCGCCCCCTCGGCCGACTTCTGGATGCGCACCAGGCCGCGGTAGGTGTTCGAGCTGCGGCCCGCGCTGATGCCCTTGCTGACGATGGTCGAGCGGGTGCGCTTGCCGATGTGGATCATCTTGGTGCCGGTGTCGGCCTGCTGGCGGTTGTTCGTCAGCGCGATGCTGTAGAACTCGCCCACCGAGTCGTCGCCCTTGAGGATGCAGCTCGGGTACTTCCAGGTGATGGCGGAGCCCGTCTCCACCTGGGTCCAGCTGATCTTGGCGCCGCGCTCGCACAGCCCGCGCTTGGTGACGAAGTTGTAGATCCCGCCCTTGCCGTCCTCGTCGCCGGGGTACCAGTTCTGCACGGTGCTGTACTTGATCTCGGCGCCGTCCTTCGCGACCAGCTCGACCACCGCGGCGTGCAGCTGGTTCTCGTCGCGCATCGGCGCGGTGCAGCCCTCGAGGTAGCTCACGTGGCTGCCCTCTTCGGCCACGATCAGCGTGCGCTCGAACTGCCCCGTGTTGGCGGCGTTGATGCGGAAGTACGTGCTCAGCTCCATCGGGCAGCGCACGCCCTTGGGGATGTACACGAAGGAGCCGTCGCTGAAGACCGCGCAGTTCAGCGCGGCGAAGTAGTTGTCGCCGCGGGGCACCACGGTGCCGATGTGCTTGCGGACGAGCTCCGGGTGCTCCTGCAGGGCCTCGCTGATGCTGCAGAAGATGACGCCGGCCTCAGCCAGCCTGGCCTTGAAGGTGGTGCCCACCGACACGCTGTCGAACACGGCGTCCACCGCCACGCCCGCCAGCGCGGCCCGCTCGTGCAGGGGCACGCCCAGCTTCTCGTAGGTCTCGAGCAGCTTCGGATCGACCTCGTCGAGGCTCTTGGGCTGCACCTTGGGCGCCGACCAGTAGCTGATGGCCTGGTAGTCGATGGGCGGGTAGCCCAGCTTGGCCCAGTCGGGCGTGGGCATGGTCTGCCACAGGCGGAAGGCCTTGAGGCGCCAGTCGAGCATCCACTGGGGCTCGTTCTTGCGCTTCGAGATGTAGGCCACCACCGACTCGTCGAGGCCGGGCGGCAGGAACTCCGACTCGATG
>JAUHVS010000670.1 GCA_030424955.1 bacterium
TGGGGCCTGGTCGGCGTGTCGACCTTGCTGGGGAGCGCCATCTGGCGCCTCAGCCCCTACGCCTTCGAGTTGGCGCACTTGGAGCTGACCACGCTGCAGTGGGCGCTGCTGGTGGCCAACGTCGTCTTCATGGCCCACAGCGAGGGCTACAAGGGCTTCCAGAAGGCCTTCTCGCCGCGGGTCGCCGCGCGCACCCACTACCTGGTGTCCCAGCCCAACCTGGTGCGCAGCCTGCTCGCCCCGCTGTTCTGCATGGGCTTCTTCCACGCCACCCGCCGCCGCATGACCGTGGCCTATGTGCTCACCGCCGTGCTGGTGGGGGTCATCATCGCCGTGCGCCAGCTGAGCCAGCCCTGGCGCGGCATCGTCGACGCCGGCGTGGTGGTCGGCCTCGGCTGGGGGCTGATCGCCTACTGGCTGTTCACGGCCAAGATCTTCATCCGGCCCGACTACCGCCCCAACCCCGAGGTGCCCGCGGCCTGAGGCCGCGGCGGCCCCTCAGCCCGCCCGCCCGCTCACCCACCGACGCGCAGCCCAGGCCCGGTCCCGCCCAGGCACTGGCCCGCTCCGGGCGCTGGCCCCTCACCCAGGGGACCGACCACGCGCACGCGCGGGCTGACAACACACAGCGGTAGGGAGAGACAGCAGCGCGACCGAGCGGCCGCGCGCGGGCGGCTCAGAAGGTGAGCGCCATGTTCACGGCCACGCCGAAGACGGTCGTCTCCTCGACGCGGATGCGGTGGCCCACGGCGTCGATGGCGGGGCTGTAGGTGGGGTTGTGCTCGTTGACGTCGTAGCGGGGCTGGTCGCGGGACTCCACGCGGCCGGCGCCGTCATCGTCGGCCCGCGGGATCACCTTCCCGATGTCGGCGTTGCCCAGGTAGTGCTCGGTCTCGTGGGCGAGGGACAGATCCAGGCCCATGCGGAAGAACGGCCCGATCTGCGCGCCCAGCCCCAGGTGCCCGCGCACCGACACGAACTCCTCGACGGTGGTGATGCCGTCGATGCCGGTGTTGCGCACCGAGCTGCCGCTGTCGGGGTTGTAGACCGCGCAGTTGGGATCGGCCACCTGGGTCTCGGGGTTGGTGGGCTGGCAGAGCCGCGAGCCGATGGCCAGGGCGTCGAAGAGCTCGCTGTAGTCGCGGCCCTCGGCCTGGTAGCTCGCGCCCAGGCCCAGGCTCACGAAGAGCTTGGTGCCGCGCTGCGTGTCCTCGTACGGCACGATCTCGGCGCCAAAGTCGAAGTCCACCCGCACGCCCGGATCGACGTGCTCCTGAGCGAACCCGTAGTCCTTGAACAGCGACGCGTCCGCGCCGAAGGGGATGGTCGCCTGCACGGCGACGAAGGGGTCCATGTACTTGAAGCGCCGCGACAGCGAGGTGCCCAGGATGAGCTCGTGCACCCCGCGCCCCACGCCCTCGTTGCCGTACTTCATCACCTCGCCGGTCGGGGCGCGGTAGCCCACCTCGAGGGTCCAGTCCGCGCGCTGATCGTCGCGCTCCTGGGCGATGGGCGAGTAGCGCAGCTTGAAGAGCATGTCGCCAAAGCCAGCGCGCGTGGGCAGCCCGTCGGTGGGCACGGGGAACAGCTTCACGCCGTCATCGGGCGCGATGGTGCTCACGGAGCCATCGATGGCCACGGCGTCGGCGTCGCCGCCGTTGCCGGCGAACCGAATGTGCTGGGTGTCCTCGATCACGATCGGCGCCTGCACCTGCAGCTCGAGATCGTGCCACAGGCCCACCCGCACCGCCGGGGTGATCTCGTGGCGGATGCGCTCGTAGCGCAGCTCCTTGACGTGCAACAGCGCGCCCTCGGCGCCGGCGCTCGGGCAGCTGTCGGCCTCGAGCCCGCGCGCGGGGTTGCAGTTGAACTCACGGGTGATCTTGGCGCGGCGCAGGCTGCGCCGGTAGGTCACCTCAGCGACCGCGTCAAACGGATCATCCCCGTCGTCGGCGTCGATGACATCGGTGACACGGTGGGCCAGGCCGGCCGCAGGGACGCTCAGGAGCGCCACGCAGGCCAGCCGGCCAAACAACCTCACGGGGACCATCAACACCCCCCTCCCGGGACCAGTCGGCGCCGGCACAACATAGCCGCGCGCCGAGGGGGAGTAAACCTTGCGGCCTGCGCCTTATCCGGCTCACTCATCGTCGCGCAGCCCGAACTCTTTCATCTTGGTCTGCAAGCTCTTGCGCGAGATGGCCAGCGTGCGCGCCGCGCGGGTCACGTTCCCCCCTGTCTCCTGCAGCGCCCGCTCGATCATCTCGCGCTCCAGGCGCTGCGTCGTCTGGCGCACCGCGTCCTTCAGCCCGGTGTGCCCCACCACCGTCACGGGCACCGACAGCCGCCCCCGGCCGGGCGCCTCCCCCCGCAGCTCGCCGGGCAGATCCGCCGCGCCGATGGCGTCGCCGTCGCAGAACAGCAAGGTGCGCTCGATGACGTTCTCGAGCTCTCGGATGTTGCCGGGCCACCCGTAGGCGAGCATCAGCTGCAGGGCGTCCGGCCGCAGCTCCGGCGCCGCCCGGCCCAGCCGCGCCGCGTAGCGGGTCAGCAGGTGCTCCACCAGCAGCGGGATGTCGGCCTGCCGCTCCCGCAGCGGCGGCAGGTGCACGGGCACCACGTTGAGGCGGTAGTACAGGTCATCGCGGAAGGCCCCCGCCTGCACCCGCTGCGCCAGATCGCGGTTGGTGGCGGTGATCAGCCGCACGTCCACGCGCCGCGTAGAGATGCCCCCGACCCGCTCGAACTCGCTCTCTTGGATGGCCCGCAGCAGCTTGACCTGCATCTCGGTGGTGATCTCGCCGATCTCGTCGAGGAACAGCGTGCCCTGGTCCGCGAGCTCGAACCGGCCGGGCTTGCTCGTGACCGCCCCCGTGAAGGCGCCCTTCTCGTAGCCGAAGAGCTCCGACTCGATGAGCGTGTCGGGGATCGCCGCGCAGTTGACCTTGATATACGGGCGGCCCGCCCGGGGCGACTGCTCGTGCAGCGCCTTGGCGATGAGCTCCTTGCCCGTGCCGCTCTCCCCGGTGATCAGCACCGTCGAGGGCGTGGCCGCCACCCGGTCGACGATCTCGAAGACCCGCTGCATGGGCGCCGACGCGCCGATCAGGCCGTAGCGCCCGCTGGCCGCGTCGCCCTGCTGCGCAGCCGGCGCCGACACCGCCAGCCGCCGGGTGGCCAGCGCCTTGCGCACCACCCCCACCAGCTCGTCCTGGTCGAAGGGCTTGGTCACGAAGTCGAAGGCGCCGAGCTTCATGGCCTCGACGGCGGTGTCCACGGTGCCGTGGGCGGTGAGCAGCACCACCGGCAGCTCAGGCCACCGCCGCAGGATCTGGCCGAGCAGGGCCATGCCATCCAGCCCTGGCATGCGCAGATCGGTGAGCACCAGCGAGAAGCCGGGATCGGCCTCCAGGATCGCCAGGGCCTCCTCACCGTCGGCCGCGGTGTGCACCTCGAGGCCCCCCGCCCGACGCAGGACCGCCCGCAACACCTTGCGCATGTTGGTCTCGTCGTCGACGACCAGCACCCGCTCGCTCATGGCTCACCCTCTCCCGTGAGGGGTCATCCTACTCCCTCGCGCCCGGCGTGTCGCCCTCGCCAGACCCCGTGTTAGGCTGCGCGCCATGGCCCGGTGGTTGGTGCGCACCCTCTTCATCGTTGGGCTCCTGTGCCCCGGCTGGGTCGCCGCCCGCGACGGCACCGTC
>JAUHVS010000671.1 GCA_030424955.1 bacterium
CGGCCAGCAGTGCGCCGGCCTCGCGCCGACGTCCAGGTTCGATCTGGGCGGCGACGGCCGGATGGACCTGGTCTTTACGGGCCAGGACCGCCTGGGCGTGCTGCGGCTGCAGGCCAACGGCAGCTTTGCGGCCCCGCAGTTCGTGGCCATCGAGAACCTGCTGCTCGGCCGACCGGACGTCGGCCCCTGGGCCGCGGACGGGGGCGCCGCCGCGGTGGTGACGCAGGCCTTCATCGAGGGCGATCCGCCGCAGCGCAACGTGGTGCTGCGGGTGCCCCTCGCGGCCGACGGGGCGCCCGGCGTGCCCGAGCCCATCTTGGGCAGCGACGTCAACCGCCGCGGGGTCGTCGTGCTGCCCGTCCCCGGGGGCGACCCTTGGCTCGTCGAGGTGCTGCGCACCCCGGACGAGGTGCGGTTCGCCCGCTACGACCCCGCGACCAACACACTCGGCGCGGCGGCGACCCTGCCGCTGCCCAGCGGATCGCTCTTCCGCGTGACGACGCGCACGGCCGACCTGGACGGCGACGGGGATGATGACCTGGTGCTCCTCACCCAGGCGGGGGTCGCGCTCTTCCGGCAGACGCCGGCCGGGCTGGTCGCCGCGGGCGCGCCGCTGGGGCCGTGCAAGGACGACGTGGACGTGGGCGATCTGGACGGGGACGGGCACCTCGACCTGGTGGTCGGCGCCCACGTGAACAACGACACGGGCCGCCAGTGCGCCAGCGACCGGCCGGGGGACGGCGGGCTGAGCGTCCTGTGGGGCGACGGCGACTTTGGGTTCGAGGCCCAGGCCATCGGCGGCCTGAGCTACAACGTCACCGTCGACGACATGGACGGCGACGGGCTGGACGACATCGTGCACACCGGGGCCGAGCCGGTGGCGCAGGTCGGGCTCTACACCAGCCTGCCGGGCCGCCGCTTCGCGCCCTTCCTGGGGCGGCGGGTCGAGGACCCCGTGAACGCGACCACCACCCTGGACCTGGACGGCGACGGCGTGCTGGACGTGGCCATGAACCGCGACGGGCAGGACCCGCAGACCTTCGAGGACCGCCGCGGCTTCCTGCTGTGGAAGCGGGCGTCGCCCATCACCCAGCGCCTCGAGGCGGGCGGCCGGGTGGCGCGGGTGATCCCCCCGGGCGGCAGCGCCGACATCGATCTGTCGGGCGAGCGGCGCTACGTCGAGCAGATCGGGCTCAGCCTGCAGCTACAGGCCGCTGCGCCCGTGGACCCGGCCCGCGTGACCGTGCGCCTGACCCCGCCGGGCGGCAACCGCGTGGGCGTGCCGGGCATGGCCGCGAGCGGCGACCGGCTGCACCTGCACGCGGCCGACATCGACCGCGCCGGGTGGATCCCCAACGGGCCGTGGCGGATCAACGTGGTCAACGGCAGCGATGCGCCGGTCACGGTGACCGAGGCGCGGGTGATCCTCGTGGCGGGCTGGCAGCGGGCGCTGCCCTGATCACCGCCCTGCGCCCCGTGGGTGAGGGGGGCAGGGCCTACGGCGCCCGCGTGACAACCCCCGCCTGCATGTTGATGTCGGGGAACCCCGTGCGCGGGTCGGTGCCCCGGACCACGCCGTACACGAAGTACAGCACCTGCACGCCGTCCACCGTGGCCACGGTCGGCTCGCCGACCGCCGTGACGTTCGCCACTGGCCCGGGATCGCGGGCCAGGATGCGGCGCGGCGGGGCCCAGTTGGCCGCGTCGCCATAGCCCGCGGCGGTCTGGGGCCCGGTGTAGTCGGCGACGGCCACGTCGTAGTCCTTCGTGAAGAACAGCTCGCGGCCGGTGAAGGTCGGCTGGATCTCGACCCCGTCCCCGCGCACGGGGGCGGGCAGCACCACCTTGGTCCAGGGCCCGTCGGGCCAGGTGTCGGCCACGTACACCGCCAGATCCTCGTGATCGGCGGAGGTGGGGCTGGCCGGATCGCGGTCGTACTCGTCGTCGGTCCACACCGAGTGGGGCAGGCCGTCGACCACGTGCAGGTGCGGGTTGCCCTGGGTGCCCGCCACCCCGTCCCAGCCGGTGTCGCCGAAGGGCAGCTTCTGCGGCGGGAAGTCGCGGCGCTCGATGGCCAGCGGCGCGGCGCCCGGGGCGTAGGTGCCCAGGGTGTTGGGCTGCCCCAGCTGGATCTGCGTGGCGTAGACGTCGAAGCCGCTCTCGAGGCGCGCGCCGTCGGCGGTGACGGTGGGGCCGTCGGCCAGGTCGTTGAGCGCGAACAGGGTGGTGGCGGTGCCATCGCCCTGCACCTGGAAGCTCAGGCCGAAGGGGCTGACGATGCCGTCGTCGCCGTCCTCGAAGGCCACGGGGAAGGGGTCGGTGAAGCGGCCGTCCGGCTGGCGCTTGAAGCCGTAGAAGATGGTGGACACGGCGAAGTTGGGCGCGCCCTCGTCGGGCACCTGGTACAGCGCCGAGTTGTGCCGCCAGCGGCCGTCGCGGATGCGCCCGGTGGGGAAGCCGGGGCGGGCGGGCGCGTCAACGGGCCCGATGGTCTCGTCGATCCAAGGGTGGTCGCAGCGCGTGGGCGCCAGGCGGTCGCCGCCGCAGCCGCCCTGATCGCGGGGCACGCCAAAGACGAAGAAGCCGCTGAAGTAGGCGGGGCCGTACTGCACGAAGAGATACTCACCGTCGGGGGTGATGGTGATCCCGTCCTCGTAGCCAGGTGTGTTCACCAGCCCGGGCACGGCCATGGGCTGGCCCCAGCCCTCGGCCACCGCGTGCAGCACCAGCGCGGTGCGCTCGTGGCGCTGGCCGTCCGCCTGCACGGTGAAGGGCAGCTCGCCGGTCTGCCGCGGCATCAGCGTGCAGGTGGCGACGCCGGGCTCGACAGGGACGATGGGGCCCACGTCGGCGTCGGGTGCAGTCACCATGGGCTCGCCCTCGCCCGACCAGCGCACGGTGAGCACCACGCGGTCCAGGCCCTCAGCGGGCTCGCGGGCGACGTCCACCCGCAGGCTCGGCGCGGTGGCCCCGTCGGCGGGGCCCTGTGTGCTGCCGTCCGCGGCCGGGCCCGCGTCCCCCGCAGCCTGGGCGTCTGGCACGGTCAGCGGCGGGGCGTCACCGCCACCGTCATCGCAGGCCAGGGCAAAGAGCACGATCAGCGCGGCGAGCGTCCGCATGGCACCTCCGGGGTCATGTCCCGAGAGTGGACACTTCAGGCGGGCGATGTCGAAAACGCCGGCGGAGTTGGCGGGCGGATCGGTCGGGCCCGTGCGCTCGTATGGCGGGGTGCGGCGCCTCAAGACCCCTTTACGTTCAGTGGTTTGTGAGAAAGTTCGGCACTTTAGCGTGACAGCCGCGCTGGCTGTCCGATGTAGCCATGAGTGGGCAGCACCGGGCGACCGCGCAGATGGGCAGGCGACAGCGCTACTTCCCCAACGGCAGCACCGTCGAGGTGATGGCGCGTACACACCGCGCGACGCGGCTGTTGCGCCCGTCGGCGGCGAGCAACGCGCTGTTCGTGGGGGTGATCGGGGAGGCCCTGCGTCGGTTCGGGGACTGGATCCAGGTGCACGACATCGGCGGGCTGTCGACGCACTACCACAAGGCGCTGACCCTGGCCTGCCAAGGGGCCTTCGAGGCCTACATGCAGTTCGTGCAGAGCCAGCTGGCCGTGAAGCTGGGCCTGGAGGTGGACTGGCAGGCCAAGCTGTGGGGCGGCCGCTACTCGGCGGGGGT
>JAUHVS010000672.1 GCA_030424955.1 bacterium
TGGGGCCGGGCGCCGGGTTCCTGGCGCAGGCGCTGTTCGTGGTGATCGCGGTGGGCGGGGTGGTGGGCGGCTTCCACCTGTTCCTGCGGGGCTTCGAGCGCATCCTGCGCTTCTGGCTGCGCCACAAGCTGCTCTTCGCGGCGCTCCCCCTCAGCCTGGTGCTCGCCGGCCTCGCCGTGTGGCGCGGCCCCCAGGACCTGCCCCCAGCGTGGCAGCCGGCCGTCGCCGAGGTGTTCCCCGGCCTGCCCACCGACTTCATGCCGCCCTTCGACGAGGGCAGCTTCCTGTGGATGCCCACCACCATGCCCCACGCCAGCCTGGGTGAGGCCCTGGAGGTGCTGCAGCTGCAAGACCGCGCCATCGCCAGCGTGCCCGAGGTGTCGTCGGTGGTCGGCAAGATCGGCCGGGTGGACAGCGCCCTGGACCCCGCGCCGATCTCGATGATCGAGACCGTCATCCAGTACCACCCCGAGTACGGGCCCCCCGATCCCGACACCGGCGAGCGCCCCCGGCTGTGGCGCGATCACATCCGCAGCCCCGAGGACATCTGGGCCGAGATCGCCACCGCCGCCGCGCTGCCCGGCACCACCTCGGCCCCACAGCTCATGCCCATCGCCGCCCGCATGGTGATGCTGCAGAGCGGCATGCGCGCGCCCATGGGCGTGAAGGTGCGCGGCCGCACCCTGGCCGACATCGAGCAGATCGCCGGCGAGGTCGAGGCCCTGCTGGGGGCCGTCGAGGGCGTGGCGCCCGGCACCGTCATCGCCGACCGGGTGGTGGGCAAGCCGTACCTCGAGATCCAGATCGACCGGGCCGCCATCGCCCGCTACGGCCTGACCGTCGACGCGGTCAACGGGGTCATCGAGGTCGCGCTCGGCGGCCGCACGGTCACCACGGTCATCGACGGCCGCGCCCGCCACGCCGTGCGGGTGCGCTACCCCCGCGAGCGCCGCACGGCGCTGGAGTCCATCGGCGAGATCGTGGTGCCCACCCCGCAGGGCGCGCAGGTGCCGCTCGCGCAGCTCGCCGACGTGCGCTTCACCCGCGGGCCGATGGTCATCAAGAGCGAGGACGGCTTCTTGGTGGGCTACGTGACCTTCGGCGCGGCCCGCGGCGAGACCCCCGCTGCCGTGGTGGCCCGCGCCCAGGTGGCCCTGGACGCCGCCGTCGCCGACGGCCGGCTGCCCCTGCCCCCGGGCGCGGGCTTCCGCTTCGCGGGCGAGTTCGAGAACCAGGTGCGCGTCGAGCGCACCCTGCGGGTCGTGCTGCCCCTGGCGCTGCTGCTCATCTTCGGCGTGCTCTACCTGCAGTTCCGCCGCGTCAGCACCAGCCTGCTGGTGTTCAGCGGCATCGCGGTGGCCTGGGCGGGCGGCTTCGTGCTGCTCGGGCTGTACGGCAGCGAGGGCTTTTTGGCCCTGCCCCTGGGCGACCACACCCTCGCCGAGGTGCTCAACGTGGGCCCGCAGACCCTCACCGTCGCCGTGTGGGTGGGCTTCCTGGCGCTCTTCGGCGTCGCGAGCGACGACGGCGTGGTGGTGGCCACCTACCTGGAGCAGCAGCGCGCCGTGCAGCAGCCCACCACCGTCGCCGCCCTCCGCGAGGTGGTGGTCACCGCGGCCGGCCGCCGGGTGCGCCCGTGCCTCATGACCACCGCCACCACCCTGCTGGCGCTGCTGCCGGTGCTCACCAGCGACGGCCGCGGCGCCGACGTCATGGGCCCCATGGCCCTGCCCATCCTGGGCGGCATGACCTTCGCGCTGCTGACCCTGTTCGTGGTGCCCGTGGGCTGGTGCGGCTGGCAGGAGATCCGCCTGCGCTGGGCGCCCGCCGACGCCGCTACATGATTCTTCACCGGCGCTGAAAAGAGGGTTCACCTGGGGGCCCCACTGTGGCCACACCCGAGCAACGCTGTGGCACAGCAACACCCCCTCGGCAGGAGCCCCCATGAAGATCCGCAAGCGCACCCTCGCCCTGGTCATCGCCTTCATCACCCTGGGCGGCGTCGGCATCGCCAGCGCCGGCTGGTTCGGCCACCACGGCCGCCGCATGAACCCCGAGAAGATGCAGCGCTTCGTCGAGTGGCGCATGGACTCGGTGCTCAGCGACATCGACGCCACCGACGCCCAGCGCGACCAGATCAAGGCCCTGGCGAGCCAGCTCTTCGAGGCCGCCAAGCCCCAGCTCGAGGCCCGCGGCGAGACCCGCAAGGCCGTGCTGGCGCAGCTCAGCGCCGACACCCCCGACGCCGCGGCCCTGCACGCCCTGGTGGACGCCCGCATCGACGCCATGCGCGCCTTGGCCCACCAGGCCGTCGACGCGGGCATCGAGGCCCACGGCGTGCTGGACGCCAAGCAGCGCGCGGCCCTGGCCGAGCGCTTCGAGGGGCACGGCCACCACGACTGACCGAGGCTGTGCCTGCGCGATCCCAGCCCTGGCGCCAGGCTCGGGCGGGCCCGCGCGACCGACGGGAGCGATCTCGAACATCCTGATAGGCTGCGCCCCATGAACGACACGCCGCTGACCGCCCTGCTCGTCGAGGACGACGCCCGCCTGGCCGAGCTGACCCGCGCCTACCTGGCGCGGCACGCCGTGGACGTCACCGTGTCGGCCGACGGCGAGACCGGCCTGCAGCTCGCCCGGCGGCACGCCTTCGACGTGGTGCTGCTCGATCTCATGCTCCCCGGCATGGACGGCATCGAGATCTGCACCCGCCTGCGCCAGGAGTCCGACGTGCCGGTCATCATGATCAGCGCGCGGGGCGAAGAGGCCGATCGCATCATGGGCCTGGAGCTGGGCGCCGACGACTACCTGCCCAAGCCCTACTCGCCCCGCGAGCTCCTCGCCCGCATCCGCGCCACCGTGCGCCGCCACCAGGGCAAGCTCGTGGCCCAGCGCCCGGCCCTGGAGCGCGCGGGCCTGCGCCTCGACCCCGGCGCCCGCGCCGCCCACCTGGACGGCGAACTGCTGGACCTCACCGCCTGGGAGTTCGCCCTGCTCTACGCCCTCGCCGAGCGGGCGGGCCGGGTGCTCAACCGCGAGCAGCTCATCGAGCTGGCCGGCGGCGACAGCGCCGAGAGCTTCGACCGCAGCGTCGACGTGCACATCAGCCGGCTGCGCCAGAAGCTCAACGACGACCCCCGCAGCCCGCGGTTCATCCGCACCGTGCGCGGCGTGGGCTACCTGTTCGTGGATCCCCGGTGAGCCCGCGCAGGCGTCGCGACGCCGCCAACGCCCCCAGCCACTTCAGCCGCCACCGCCTGTTCTGGCGGCTGTACCTCAACAGCGTCCTGATGATCGCGGTGGTGGGCCTGTTCCTCGCGGGCGTGGCCTACGCCGTGCGCGACCACTCCCCGTGGGAGCGCCTGCCCCGCGCGGTGGCGAGCCAGCTCGAGCAGGTGCCCGACGCCCTGCGCGGCACCGCGCTGGTCGAGATCGCGAAGGTCACCAACCTGGATCTCGTGCTGTACGGCCGCGACGGCCGCCTGCTCGCCGAGGCCCGCGAGCCCAACGCGTGCCAGCTCTCGGAGCTCGACGTCGCCGACGCCGTCGGGGATCTGAGCGCCGATCGCACCGTCCGCGTGGGCCGCGGCTACCGGGCCTTCCCCGTCGGCGCCGACGCCTTCCTGGTGGCCCGCTGGCGGGGCCACGACC
>JAUHVS010000673.1 GCA_030424955.1 bacterium
CGAGGGTGGCATGGGCGGCGCGGGCGCGGCCGGTGGTGCCGGCGGCGCAGGCGGGGCGGCCGACGACTGCGCGCCGGCGGACGGGGCCCTGAGCGGCACCCGGTACGTGGACGCCGACGGCAGCGACGCGTCGTACTACCTGTCGGGCCAGGGGCCCGAGGATCCGGCGGCCGACCTGGCCGTGCGGGTCATCGGCGCCGACGGCGACGTCGCCGTGCGCACCTGCGCGGACGGCCGCTACACCACCGACCCCCTGGCCGAGGGCGTGTACCTGTCGTGGGCCGAGGTGGCCGACGGGGACCGCTGCGCGAGCCGCAACTGCCCGGGGCGCTTCGCGCGGGCCGTGGCCGGGGGCCAGGTGAAGATCCTGACCGTGGGCGACAGCATCCCCGTCATCGGCGATCCCGTCATGTTCCCCGAGCGGCTGGCGACCCTGCTGGGCGGCCTGGCCGAGGTCGACAACGTCAACCGCGCCGTGGCCGGCAGCACCAGCGACCAGTGGGTGCCCGGCGCCCGCAATTACGAGCGCAACCTGGCCCCCGAGATGGCCGACGCCGACCTGATCCTGATCTCCATCGGCGGCAACGACATCGTGGCCTACGTGAACAACCCCGCGCTGCTGAGCGACATCCCGGCGGCCGTCGAGGGGGCGCGCGACGCGGTGCGCGAGGTGGTCGAGAACCTGCGCCTGACCATCGCCGGCATCCGCGCCGTGAACCCCGACGCCGACATCGCCTACCTGCTCTACGCCGACTACAGCCAGGCCGAGGACGACCGCGTGTGGGGGCTGGTGGGGCGCTTCCTGGGCCGCGAGACGGTGCAGGAGGTGCTGGGCCTGGCCCGCGACTCCTTCCCCGACGAGGACGACGATCACCTGCTGCTGGTGGACATGTTCTCGGCCGCCGACGGCCTGCCGCTCGGCGACTACCTGTACGACACGCTGCACTTCAACGGCGCCGGGCAGCAGCTCTACGCCGAGAGCATCTTCGAGTCGCTGGGCGGGATCGTGGTGGGCGAGAGCCCGCTGGGCCCCGAGGCCGCGAGCCCCCTGGGCCTGTCGCGGCACTTCGGGCTGGCCGGCCGTTGACACCCTCTCCCGTCGCGGGCCGAGGCCCCACGGGGCCGTGCGCTGGGTTCGAGGGTGTCAGCAGCCTGCGCGCACCCTGAGGTGGCGCTGGGGGCTCAGCCGGGCAGGCGGCCCCACACCAGCAGGTGGCGATCGGTGGTGACGCTCACCGTCAGCGCCCCCAGGCCAGCCTCGGCGAGCTGAGCCCGCACCTCGTCGGGCTCGAAGGCCGCCCGCAGCGAGTTGTAGAAGTCGACGGTCAGCACGGGGGGCGCCTCGGCCGCGTACCGCTCGACGATGGCCTGCGCGGCCGCCTCATCGGCAGGCCGCCGCAGATCCCCCACCATCACCGCAGCCCCCGGGCGCCCGACGGCGCGGATGGTCTGCCACAGCACGGCGGGGGTGTGCAGGTGGTGGAGCAGGCTGTTGCTCACCACCAGATCGAAGCCCGTAGGCAGCGTGGGGTCGGGCAGCGTGTGCACCGCGAAGCGGGCCGGCGCGGCGTCGGTCGCGGCGGCGCGGGCCAGCGCGATCATGTGGGCGGCGCCGTCGACGCCGAGCACCTCGAGGGCCGGCGCGGCGGCGGCCAGGCGCAGGCTGATGTTGCCGGGGCCGCAGCCCAGGTCGATGGCGCGGCCCTGCAGCGGCCCGAAGCGGGCGACGCAGTCGGCGACGAAGGCGGCGTCGGTGGCCGAGAAGTCGGCCTGGGCGTAGGCCAGCGCCTGAGCGGCGTCGTCCATCAGTTCGGGTTCGGGTGTGCGCTGCATGGGGGGCCTTGGGCGGGGAGGGGGCGCAGGGCGCTGGGCGCCCGAGGTCAGAGCGTGATGAGGCACTTGCCGTGGGTGGCGGTGCCGCCCAGCTTGTCCTTGCCCTTGGTGCCGGTGGGGCTCCAGCTCAGCCAGGTCAGCACCCGCTGACCATCGGCGTAGGTGCCCTTGCTGCGCTTCTGGCCGTTGGGGTGCCAGCTCTCCCAGCAGCCCTGCTGCACGCCCTTGATGTACTTGCCGGCGACCGACTGCTTGCCGTTGCGGTGCCACGCCTTGAAGGTGCCGTCCCGCAGGCCGCTGTCGGCGTAGCTGATCCGCGCCATCTTCTTGCCCGTGGGGTGCCAGCTCTTGAAGGTGCCGCGGAACTGGCCATCGACCAGCTTGGCCTTCCAGTGGGTCTCGCCGTTGGCGTGCCAGGCCTTCCACTTGCCGACCATCAGCCCGCCCTTGCACTCGCCCTTGTAGCGGGTCTCGCCGTTGGGCCAGCTGGCCTGCACGTCGCCCTCGCCGTTCTTGGACGGGCAGCGCTGGGGCGGGTTGCCCTTGAAGATGGTCGGCGCGCCCTGGGCGTCCAGGTTGACCTGGGCCAGGGCGCCACCCGACAGCGCCAGCAGGGCTGCGGTGGTCAGGAGGCCAGCGAGCAGTCGGCCGAGGGTGGTCTTGGGGTGGGGCATGGGGTCGCCTACTTCTTCTTACAGCCGCCGCCCGCGCAGGACAGCTTCATGAGGTTGGCCGCGGGGTCGAGCTTTCGCACGCACTTGCCGCCCTTGCACGCGAGCATCGCCGACGCCTTGGCCCCCACGCTCTGGGTGCAGGCCGCGCCCTCGCAGTCGACCTTGCAGCGCGAGCCCGACTTGCACTTCTGGGCGCACTTGCCGCCGGCGCAGTGGAAGTTGCAGCTGGCCTTGGCCTCGCACAGCTGGGTGCAGCCGCCCTTCGGGCACTTCTGGGTGCAGCCGGTGGTCTTGCACACCTGCGTGGGGCCCGCCTGGGCCTCGCCGACGAGGCGGTCGCCGCTGGCGGTGTAGGTGAAGGCGAAGGCGGCGAGGCCGAAGATGAAACCGATGACGCGCATGTGCTGACCCCCTGGTGGAAGCGGGCGGCCGGCGTGGCCCGCCCGCGGTGTGTCTGTCGTCCCCGCGCCCGGGATGGTGGCCGAAGGTGCGGCCCGCCGTCCAGGCGCGCCGCGCGACGTGCGAGGGCGCTGGGGATTCACCCGGGCTGATCCGGCCCCGTCGCGGTGGTTTCGCTACGGCGCGGTGACGGCGTTGCGGTTTGGTAGCGGTGCCGCCAGCAGCGAAGGGGCTGCGGGGTCGGCCCGGGGGTTGCAAGGGCGGCGCGCCATCTGGAGGAGGCCCATGGCACACGCCAAAATCATCGACGCGAACGAAGCCACCGCGAAGGTCGCATTCAAGACCAACGAGGTGATCAGCATCTACCCCATCACCCCGGCGTCCCCCATGGGGGAACACTCGGACGCCTGGGCCGCCAAGGGCATCGAGAACATCTGGGGCACCGTGCCCTCGGTGATCGAGATGCAGTCCGAGGGCGGCGCGGCGGGGGCCGTGCACGGGGCGCTGCAGGCGGGGGCGTTGACCACGACCTTCACCGCCTCGCAGGGGCTGCTGCTGATGCTGCCCAACATGTACAAGATCGCGGGCGAGCTGACCCCGATGGTGCTGCACGTGGCCGCCCGCTCGGTGGCCACCCACGCGCTGTCGATCTTCGGCGATCACAGCGACGTGTACGCGTGCCGGCAGACCGGCTTCGCCATGCTCGCGAGCAACAGCCCGCAAGAGGCCCACGACATGGCCGCG
>JAUHVS010000674.1 GCA_030424955.1 bacterium
CGGCACCTGAGCCAGGTGCGTGATCTGGGCCCGCTGCCGGACGCCCAACAGACAGACCTGGCGGCCGAGACGCCGCTGTTTGCGGCCGAGGTCGACTTCGCGCAGGCCCACGGCGGCGCTCTCACCCGCGCGTTCTTGGCGCAGCTCCCCCCGAGCTGGGACGACGCGGTGATCGACAGCTCGCTGGTGTGGCTCAGCCCCGGCCTGGCCCACGAGCCCGACGACCCCCTCGAGGACGGGCGGCGCCCGGTGCGCGCGGCCCCGCGCTACCGCCACGAGCCCTTCCCGGGGGTGACCTGGGGCGAGCGGGGCGCCAGCAACCGCCGCCGCGCCGTCGAGCACCGGCTGTGTGTGATCGGCGCCGCGGCGCCGTGGGTGGCCGAGGGCTGGGTGACCCTGCCCGACGCGCAGGCCGCTGAGCGCTTCTGGTGGCCCACCGCCCTCGCGCCGCGGGACGCCCAGGTCCGCGCCTGGATCGCCGCCGGGCAGCTGCAGGCGCGGGCGCTGCCGGCGGGGCACGTGCTGGCCTGCGGCTGGGGCGCGCTGCTGTGCCCGCGGCCCGCCACGGAGGCTGGCTTTCAGCTCTGGCTGCGGGCCACCCGTGGCGATCCACGGCCGCGGGTCAACGGCCGCCGCAACCTCGTCGCCCTCTGACCGGCGGCGGTCTCAGGCGGGGGGCCCAGGCGGCGGCCCCATCGCCCAGGTGATGGCCCCCAGCACCAGCGCCTGGAAGCGCGGGTCGTCCCAGGTGGCCTCCTCGTGGCCCCAGGTCAGCGAGCACACCCGCCCCAGGCCCTCGCGGCGGGTCCAGAGCACGGGGAACTCGCCGCTGGGCTGCCGGGCCCGCACGTCGGCGGGCACGCTGTCGGGGTCCAGGGCCAGCACCACGTCGCAGGCCTCGGGATCGAACGGGGGCCGCACCAGGGGGTGCTGCTCGCAGAACGGGAACGGCGCGGTGCCGAACCCCTGCAGCCCCGGGAAGTCGGGCTGGCGCACCTGCACCTGCGCCTCGGCGGTGAACTCGCCGCCCACGCGCCCGCCCACCAGGTCCGCCCAGGCCGGCCAGTCGAAGTAGGCGAACAGCGCGGCGTGGCCGGCCACCAGGCCGCCGCCCGCCCGCACCCACGCCAGCAGATCGGCCTTCTGGTCGGGCCCCAGGGTGCCGGCCCCGCTGGGCATGAGGAACAGGGCGTCGAAGTGCGACAGATCCCGCGCGTTGACGCGCTTGCCGCCGTATTTCGGGCCCACGCCGAGGATGGGGGTGCGGGTGATCAGCTGGGAGTCGGTGCGGAGCTCCGTCACATACGCGCCGTGGCCGCGGCCCAGCGTGGCCACCGTGGTGAGGGCGTGGCTGATCACGCCGTGGTGGTAGCCGGTCTGTACGTCCGCCACCGCCAGCAGCCGGCGCTGGCCCGCCCAGGGATCGCCGCTCATGGGTGCACCGCCGGGCGAGCGTCCCGATAGGGCGCCATGCGGGCGCGCTCCGCCGTCGAGGCCGGCACGAACCCGTTGCGCACCGTCGTGAACCCGCCGCCGGTGTGCCGCCGGTGGGCCGGCAGGCCGCGGATGGCGCGGATCAGCAGCCGCCAGCCGCCCCGGGTCGCCGGCGTGGGGCGGTGCCAGGCCCGGTCGTCAAAGCGCACCAGCCAGCCCGTGGGCATCGCCCGGGTGATCAGCGCGCCCTGGGCGACCGCCGCGGTGATCCGCGCCGCCAGCGCCGCCTCGGCCTCGCCCGGCTGGGGCACGGGCCCGGGGCCCACCAGGAACTCGGTGTGGGAGCGGCCCCCCAGGTTGACCATGATCGTCTCCACCCGCTGTTGTTGCTCGTCCCCGTCCGACCAGTCGCGGTGGAACCCCAGCGCCATGGGGTGCCAGCCCGCCTGCATGAACTGCAGCCGCGAGAACACCTCGACCCCCGGATCCGCCCGCCACGCGGGGGGCAGCGCCGCCACGAACGCCGCGTGCATCTCATCGGCCTGGGCCGCCTGCGCCACCGACACCCGGCACAGGCTCTGCGCGCCGCGCAGCGCGGCCTGCGAGAACGGCCCCAGCGGGGCGAGACAGTCGAAGGTCCGCGGCGCGTGCATGGTGGGCTCCAGATCGGGGGGACCCATCCACCCTGACGGCGACCGACAGGCCGGTGAATGCGGTGATCTACGGATGCCCTGGGCAGCCCACGGCAGACCCGGTGCGCTCGCTGGGATGACCTGCCCTCAGCGCTCGGGGATCTCCTCCGGCCACAGCCCTGGCCTGACAGCTGCAGGTCCGCGAGCTCGCCCACGACGCCGAGGCGGTCCCCAGCCCCCGACAGTGAGATCGGCGCCCTCGCCCACGGACTCCCGGGGCCGTGACCGGGGGGCGCGCCGGACCCGCGACCCCCGGTCGACAGCCCGCCGGGGGGCGCCCTTGACCTTGGCCGCGCGCGGCCGGCCTACTCGCCCGGCCCCGCCCAGGGGCGACACGCTGGAGGCGCCCCGTGACCCTTGATCTTGCTCGACGCCGGCGCGCGCGGCCCGCGGTCCTCACGCTGACGCTGCTGGCCCTCACCCCGACCGGCTGCGGCGAGGACGCGCCCGATCAGTGCCCGCCCGAGATCGAGGCCGGGCTCGTGGATCTCAACGCCCACCCCGACGGGGACGGCTGGGCCTTCACGGGCACCACCGAGGGCGGGGCCGATCGGGCGGGCTCCCCGTGCGGCGGCGCCGGCGTCTCGGACGTGGTCCACCGCTTCGTCGCGCCCGCGGCGGGGGGCTACAAGTTCAGCACCGCCGACTCCCCAGCGCGCTGGAACACGGTGATCCACTTCCGGCCCCGGTGCGACCAGCCCAGCGCGCGCCTGAACTGCAACAACGACTCGGCCTACCCGCCCTTCAGCGAGCAGACCCTCGCCCTCGCGGCGGACGAGCCGGTGTATGTGTTCGTGGACGGGGTCACCCCCACCGACGTCGGCCGCTACACGCTCACCGTGACGCCCCGCTGAGGGGCCGCGCCGGCCCTCAGGCGTCGGCCAGCGCCTGCTGCGCGGCGTTGAGGCCACACATGCCGTGCACGCCGGCGCCCGGGTGGGCGTAGCTGCTGCACAGGTACACGCCGCGGGCGGGCGTGCGGTAGCGGAAGTGCGGGAAGGCGGGGCGGAACACCAGCTGGTTGGTCCACGCGTTCGAGCCGCCGCCCAGATCGCCCCCCACCAGGTTGGGATCGAAGGCCTCCAGCCCCGCAGGGCTCACGGCCCGCCGCGCCAGCACGGTGGCCTTGAAGCCGGGCGCCAGCCCCTCGAGGCGGGCGTCGATGGTGTCGGCGAAGGCCTCGCGGGCGGCCGGCCAGCCGCCGGCCACGGTGTTGGGTACCCGGGAGTACACCCACAGCGTGTGCTGTCCGTCGGGCGCGCGGGTGGGATCCACCAGGCTCTGCTGGCCGACGACCAGGTAGGGGTGCGCCGGCAGGGCCCCGCCCCGCACCTGGCGGGTGAAGCGGGTGAGATCCGCCACGCTGTCGCCCGCGTGCACCACAGCGGCCCGGCGCGCGTCCTCGACGGCCCAGGGCACGGGCCCCGACAGCGCGTAATCCACCTTGAAGGTGCCCCACCCCCGCGGGAACGCCTGCATGCGCCGGCGCACCCGGCCCGGCAGCTGCAGATCC
>JAUHVS010000675.1 GCA_030424955.1 bacterium
CATCGACAACGGCTTCGATGGCCTGGGCGAGGCCTGCTCGGTGGGCACCGGCGCCTGCGCCGCTGAGGGCGCGTGGGTCTGCGGGCCCGACGGCGCGGCCGTGGTGTGCGACGCCGTGGCCGGCGAGCCGGCCTTCGAGGCCTGCGACGACATCGACAACGACTGCGACGGCCTGGCGGACGAGGGCCTGGGCGGCGACGCCTGCGAGCTCGGCGTGGGCGCCTGCGCGGCGCAGGGCGTCGTGGTGTGCGACGCCGGCATCGAGCTGTGCAACGCCATGCCGGGCGCCCCGGCGCCCGAGGCGTGCAACGGCGCCGACGACGACTGCGACGGGGTGATCGACAACCTCGGAGACGTCGCCTGCTACGAGGGCCCCGACGGCACCGCCGGGGTGGGCGAGTGCCTCGCGGGCGCCCGCCAGTGCGGCCCGGCCGGCGAGCAGTGCGGGGGCCAGGTGCTGCCCGCGGACGAGATCTGCGACGACCTCGACAATGACTGCGACGGCGAGATCGACGAGGGCGACGTGTGTGTGGTCTGCGGGGATGGCCGGGTCGAGGGCGGCGAGGGCTGCGACGACGGCAACGCCGACGCCGGCGACGGCTGCGACGCCAGCTGCCAGCCCGAGGCGCGCTCGGCCTGCGCCGCGTCGCCCCTTTGGCAGCCGGTCAACTGCGCGACGGGCGCGTGGGTGTGGAGCAGCGACCGGCGGTTCCAGACCCTGGCCGAGGCGGCCGCCAACCGCGCGCTGTGGACCGCTGAGGTCAACGACGCGGGCGCCGCGGGCCGAGACGCGCTGTGCAGCCTGGACGGTACGGGCTGGGTCTCGACCGAGGTGTTCGAGATGAGCGACTGCGACACCGACTGGTACCACATCGGCGGCCGCTTCACCGGCAACTGTGGCGGCCATGATGGTGAGCCCGTGCGCCGCTTCGTGTTGGGGGACGACGACTGCTTCGACTACACCGCGCCCGCCCGCACCCGGCTCATGGTGTGCGGCCCGATGGGCTTGGACGCGAACGCGCTGCTCGAGCCCACGGACGGCCTCGAGGTGGTGGTGGGCTGCGTGCCCGACGACACAGTGCAGGCGCTGCTGGTACCCCGCGAGGGGGCCCCCGAGGCCGTCGCCAACGTGGCGGCCTGGCAGGCCTACCTGCAGGCCGGCGGGCTGCTGCTTACCGAGTTCAGCACCTCCGACGAGGTCTACAACGCGGTCTTCGAGGCCAACGTGGTGCAGGGCGCTCGCCAAGGGGACTGCTCCGACGACGTCAACCCGGCGGTGCGGCTGTCGCTGGCGGACCCCTTCTGGGCGGCCAACGCGGCGGTGCCGCCCCACGCCGGCCGCACCGGCTGTGGCCGGGACATGAGCCAGTGGGGCGAGCCCATCGTGCCCCTGGGCGGCTGGGACGCAAACACGGTGTCGTTGGCCTACCGCACCCTGGGCCAGGGCCGGGTGTGGCTGGTGGAGAGCGACTGGCAGGACGGTGAGCTGATCACGCCTGCCACCCGCACCCTGCTGCGGTCGATGATCCGCTGGGGCGCGGTGGACGGCCCCGACGTGCCGGCCTGCGCCGCCGACGTGGAGTGCGAGGGCGACGGCGCCCGGTGCATCGAGGGCGCCTGCCTGCTGCCCCACGCGGTCGAGTTCACCGGTGCGCCCGAGCCGTGGGCCGTGCCCGAGGGCGTACGCCGGATCTACATCGAGGCGTACGGCGCGCAGGGCGGGGGCTCGGTGGCCTGTGGCGATCCCGCTCAGGACGACGGCGGCCTCGGCGGCATGGCTGCGGGTGCGCTCGCCGTGGAGCCCGGTGAGGTGTTGACGGTGTTCGTGGGGGGCCAGCCGGCGACCGCCGGCGCCGTCGGCCCGGGTGGCTTCAACGGTGGCGGGTCCCACGGCCAGTATGGCGGCGGGGGCGGCGGCGCCTCTGACGTCCGGCAGGGCGGCGTCGAGCTGGCCGACCGCGTGCTCGTGGCCGGCGGCGGCGGCGGCGGCAACACCGGCTGCCCCGACCACGGTACTGGCGGCCCCGGTGGCGGCGAGGTTGGGGGCGGTGGGATCGCGCTCCAAGACTTCGCGGCCGGCGGCGGCGGCACGCAGGCGGCCGGCGGGGCGACCTGGCTGGACGGCGGCATGCCGGGCGTGGCCGGCGCCCTTGGGGTGGGCGGCGACGTCGCGGCCTACCACATGGGCGGCGGCGGGGGCGGCTACTACGGCGGTGGCGCCGCGTACGCCGCCGGCGGCGGTGGGGGCTCGAGCTACCTGGGTGGCGTCGAGGCCGGCGCCACCGTGCCCGGCACCCACGCGGGCAACGGCCAGGTCGTCATCTACTACTGAGGGGGTGTGTGGGCCACGTCCCCCTGGGGCGTGGCCGCCGCGGGCGGTGGGCTCAGCCGAAGAGGCTGAGCTGACCCGCCGGCTGAGGATCTGCCGCCGGCTCGGGCTCAGGCTCGGGGGCGGGCGGCGGGGTCCCGGCGCCGGGCTCGATGCCCAGCACTGAATACCGCCAGCTCAACAGCCCGCTGGCCCGCCGCGACGCCGTGCTCGACGACGCGCCGGTGGCCTCCATGATCCGCTCGGTCAGTGTCTCGACCGAGGGGCCCCGCTTCGACAACAGATCAGGCGCGAGGCGCTGCAGGATCGGGCTGCGGCTGATGGCGTCGTGCCACGCCTGCGTGGCCTCGGCGCTGCGCAGGGGCGCGTCGATGAGCCGCTCGCCCAGGGTGGTGAGGGTGGCGACGTCGCCGTCCAGATCCACCAGGCCCAGCACCCGCGCGGCGTGCAGCCGGTAGCCCGCGTGCCGGGCCGAGAAGCCCGTGAAGTCGACGATCTCGTCCTTGCGCAGGTTGCCCTGCCGGACCGCGTAGACGATGGCGCGGACGGTGGCCAGGTCGTTGGCCTGGGGTACGTCGAGGGTGCGCAACTTGCGTCACCTCCCAGGGGCTTGGGGTGGGTGGGCGTCCGCACGGGCCGGTCGGCCCGGGGCAGGTCGCACGCTGTCGCAGCCTA
Source organism: bacterium (assembly GCA_030424955.1). Taxonomy (GTDB): domain Bacteria; phylum Myxococcota_A; class Bradymonadia; order UBA7976; family UBA1532; genus JACKDL01. The sequence goes on from JAUHVS010000675.1 coordinate 3,005, forward strand.
GCGCCCACGGCGCGCCGGGACAACGGCGCGGTTGCGCAGGCCCGGCCGCCGCGGGAGCATGCCGCCATGCGATGGCGCTGGATCATGCTGTGTGCCCTGGGGGCTGGGGCGGGCTGCGACGACGGCGCGGAGCCGGGGCCGCCGTGCGTCTGCCCCCGTGGCGAGACCTGCGACGACGATGGGGACTGTGTGCCGGCCGACGCTGCGGTGCCGCCCCGCCGAGACCTGGGCCGACAGCGGCTGGACCTCGGCCGACCGCCCCAAGACGCGCGGCCATCCGTGGACGCCCGCGCCCAGGACCAGGCCGTGCCCCGGGACCAGGCGCTGCGCGACATGGCCCCGGTGGATCAGGGGCGAGCGGATCAGGCCGTCCCTGACCTCGGCGTGCCGGACCAGGCGGTCCCCGATCTCGCTGTACTGGACCAGACGGTCCCCGACCTCGCGGTGCCCGACCAGGGGCCCGTGGGCGCGGGCTACGGCGCCCCCTGCCGCGCGGCGGCCGACTGCCTCACGGGGCTCTGCGTCGGCGGGGTAGGTGGCGTGGGTCAGTGCACGGCGGTCTGCGCGTCGAGCGCAGCCTGTCCGGGGCTCGACGTGTGCGTGGCGGTGGGGGACCAGCAGGTCTGCGCGCCCAA
>JAUHVS010000676.1 GCA_030424955.1 bacterium
GCCGCCGGCGCCGCCCGCGCCGCCCGCGCCGCCCGCGCCCCAGCCGCCAGCGTCCACGGCCGCCCCGGCGTCCCCGGCGAACGCCCCGCCGGCCGTGGCGGTGTCGGTGTCGGCGCTACACCCCACGGCGAGCCACGCCACCAGGCCGACCCCGACCAGCCCCAGCCCGCGCATCTTCGTGTGTCCCTGCATCGCTGCCTCCTCGTGCCGAACAGTCCAACGGCGCGGCACCTGACGGGCCCGTCCCGCTCGCCTTACGGCCCCACGGGCGATTCCTGAGCGGCCCGCCCACCTGACGCCGCAGGGCCGCGCGATCCACCGTGGCCATCGGCTTGCCTCCCGCGCGCCGGCGACGCGATACTCCTCCCCGCTGCGGGGGATCCAGGGGGGCGGCATGAAGGTCGTGGTGACCGGCGCGACGGGCTTCTTCGGGGCCAAGCGGGTGTGGCGGCTGATCAACTCGGGCGACGAGGTCTGGTGCGTCGTCGGGCCCGGTGAAGATCGCAGGCTGCTGGCCAGCTACCGGGCACAGTTCATCGAGGGCGACATCACCCTGCCCCACGCCCTCGACGGCCACCTGGACGGCGTCGAGGCCGTCTACCACTGCGCCGAGACCATCCACGGCGACGCCTTCGAGGACTTCGTGCGGCCGAACGTGGACGCCGTGCACCACGTGGCCAGCGCCTGCGCCGCCCAGCCCACGCCGCCGGTCTTCGTGCTGATCTCGTCGATGGCCGCCGCCGGGCCGACCCGCCGCGCCCAGGCCCTCAACGAGGCCGAGGGCGGCCAGCCGGTGAGCGACTATGGCCGCAGCAAGCAGGCCGCCGAGGGCGCCGCCCGGGCCTACGCCGGGCGCATGCCCGTCAGCATCGTCCGCCCCGGGGTGGTGTTCGGCGAGCGGGACCGCGAGACGCTCCCCTACTTCAAGCTCGCCCGGAAGGGCTGGCTGGTGGCGCTGGGCGCCCGCGACGAGCCCATCAGCGTCATCCACGTGGCCGATCTGGCGCACCTGGTGGAGATCATCTGCTGGCACGGCGAGCGGCTGGCCCCCGACGGCCCCGCCCACCGGGGCGTCTACTACGCCGCGCGGGACCAGACGAGCTTCGGCGAGCTGGGCGGCCTGATGGCCGAGATCTTCCACCGGGAGGTGCGGGTGGTGTCGGCGCCGGGCGTGCTGGGGCTCGGCGCGGCGGCCCTGCTCGAGCTCACCGGCCGGCTGTGGGGCCGCAACCGCAAGAACCGGGTGGATCTGAAGACGGTGCGCACCGCGGTCGGCGCGGGCGCCTGGCACTGCGACCCCAGCAAGGCCCTCGCGCTGCCCATCAAGCTGCGCATGACCCTGCCCGAGCGCCTGGCCCAGGCCGCCGAGTGGTACCGCGACGCCGGCTGGCTCGACGACGAGTAGCCCCGCCGCTCAGCCCGCCGCCTCGGCCGGGCCGCTCAGCGCCGGCGGCGACGCCGCGACAGGCGCACGAAGCCAAACACCGCGAACCACGGCAGCCAGGTCACCAGCTGTCGGCGCCGTCGCAGCCCCCGGAGTCCGAGCCGCTGAGGTCGTCGCCCTCGCAGCCCGACGCCGAGGACTCCGAGCCGCCGCCCAGGTCGTCGCCGTCGCAGCCGCTCCCGCTGCTGCTGCCCCAGTCGCCGCTGCTGTCGTCCCAGCTGTCGTCGTCCCAGGCGTCGTCGTCGTCCCAGTCGTCGTCGCCGCCGCACCCGCCGCCCGGATCGCCCACCACCACGTGGCCGCCGCGGGCGCCGACCACCGCGCCCCCGCCGTCACTCTGCGGATCGGTGGGCAGCAGCCGGAAGGTCAGCCCCGTGAACTGGCGCCACACCTGCGGCTCGTCGCGGTCGACGAGGGTGACGTTGAGGGCCACCTCCACGTCGCCGCCCGTGGTGATGACGTGCACCTGGCCCCGCACCACCTGGGGCGCCGCGAGGAACAGCGTGAAGCCGCGGGCGTCGTACTCGGCGTAGCGGATCGACACGTCAGCGTCCGGCAGCCCCACCCGGCCGCGGTTGAAGGCGCCGGGCTCGGCGATGAAGGACAGCACGCCGGTGCCGCCGTCGGCGCGGTCGAAGCTGACCAGCGCGTGCACGGCCCGCTCCGCGGTGCCCACCGCCTTGACCTCGACCCCGACCGACGGCGCGTCGGGGGCGGCGAGCACCCCGTCCCCCCCGCCGCTGCCATTCCACGCCGCGCTCAGCAGGGCCAGGGGCAGCAGCACCGTCGTTCGGATCCAGGCTCGCATCGCTCACTCCACAGGCCCGCAGCGGGCGCACTCAGGTCGTTGACAGGTCACGGTCACGGTCACGGGCTCAGGCGGCTGCCGGGCCCCGGGGCGCCCGGCGCAGGCCGGCTCAGAAGTGCATCGTCGCGGTGCCCAGCATGCGCATGCGCATGAAGCCCGAGTCGTCGAGGCCCGCGGCGAGGGCCGCCTTGTCGATGTCTTCGCGGTCCGGCAGGAAGGTCATGTCGCCCGACAGGCCCAGGGACAGCGTGTCGTTGAGCCGGAACTGGAAGCCCGCCTGGGTCGACAGCGTGAACGCGGTGCTGTTGATGACCAGCGGATCGAAGCCCTCGCGGGTGATCTCGGACTCGTCGAAGACCTGCCCGAAGCCCACCTGCAGCAGCAGCCGGAAGCGGTCGGTGATGGGCAGGTACATGCGCCCGGCGATGGTGTAGCCCTGCTGGCAGCGCTCGACCCGGGCGGCGCCGGCGCGGGCGGGGCCATCGAAGCCGAACTCGGCGCGCTCCAGGCGCCCGATGAGGTAGTACGCGGGGGCGAACCCGCGCACCCGGCCACCGAAGCCGAAGCTGCCGCCGTACGACAGGCCGGCGTCCCCGGAGGTCTCGAGGCCGATGGGCGCGGCGCCGCCCACCTCCCCCTCCAGCAGGAAGTGATTGTCGGCGAGGGCCGGGGTGGCGGTCAGGGCGACGAGGGCGGTCAGGGCGATGAGTGCGGTCCGCATGGCGATGGCTCCTAAGCTGATGTCCCCCGGGTGTTCAGCAATGCCCGTGCCAGCGCCGCCGCCCCTGTCCACAGGGCGTGTGGCCCCCTCGAAGCGCCCGACCGTGCCCCGACGGCACACACCCCCGTGAACCCGGGCCACGGCGGCGCCCCCGGCGCCGTGACATCCTGTGACGCCCGGCCGCGGCGCTCTGGCATGGTGCCCACTGACCCAGGGCACACGCGCAGCCCGTGACAGGACGACGGCGAATCCGGTACACACCGCCGTCCGATGGCCGAGGGGGAGACGCATGGCGGCACACAGCGCGACGACGGGGCGGTGGCGCCCGCTGGCCCTGGGGCTGGCCTTGCTGGCCGGCGCCGCTGGCTGCGACGACGGCGACACCGCAGGCCCCGCCGCCGATCTGGGCGCGCCCGACGCGGTGGCCATGGACGCCCGCCCGGTGGACGCCCAAACGGACGCCCAGCCCGCCGACGCCACGGCGCCCGACATGGCCCCCGACCTGGGCCCCCCCGGCGAGCCCACCGCCCAGCTGACCGTGCGGCGCTGGCTGCCCGACGCCCTCTTCGCCTACCCCGAGGTCTACGCCTTCGCCGCCTTCGAGCCCCGCCTCGCCCGGCTGGGCCTGGGCGACATCGTGGGCTGGCTGGCCTACACGGG
>JAUHVS010000677.1 GCA_030424955.1 bacterium
GGTTGCCCTCGTCGACGATGCGATCGCAGTCATCGTCGCGCCCGTTGCACAGCTCCACCGCGCCGGGGTGCACCCGCACGTCGTCGTCGTCGCAGTCGCCGTAGCCACGGGGATAGCCGTCGCGGTCCAGATCGTCGCGGCACGACACGTCCGCGCCGTCGCAGGACTGGTCGATCCCGTCGCCGCAGCGCTCCGGTGCACCCGGGAAGCGGGTGGGGTCGGTGTCGTCGCAGTCGGTGCTCGCCGGGAAGCCGTCGCCGTCGGCGTCGTCGGGCGGACAGGGGCGGTCCACCCCGTCGCAGTCCTGATCGATCCCGTCGCCGCAGCGCTCGGGCGCGCCGGGGTAGCGGCCCGCGTCCAGGTCGTCGCAGTCCAGCCGAGCGTCGCCTGGGCACGCGTGGCTGTCCCACGGCAGGTTGAACGGGCACGAGAAGCCGTCGCCGTCCAGGTCGTTGGTGAGGCAGCGCAGATCCACGCCGTTGCAGTCCTGGTCGATGCCATCCCCGCACACCTCGGGGTTGCCGGGGAACCGCCCAGGATCGCTGTCGTCGCAGTCGTCCCCCGCGAAGAAGCCGTCCCCGTCGCCATCGCAGCCCACGTCGCGGCCGTCGCAGTCCTGGTCGATGCCATCGCCGCAGATCTCGAGGTTGCCCGGGTAGCGGGTGCGATCCTGGTCGTCGCAGTCCAGCCGCGCCTCCACCCCGTCGCCGTCCTCATCGCGGGTGGCACACCGCACGTCGGGCTCCGCGCGGCAGTCGTTGTCGAGCCCATCCTCGCACCACCGCGCGTGGCGGTCAGCCTGCGCCTGAGACTCGAAGGCCCCCAACGGCAGCTCAGCCGGCTTGAGGGGGTGCGCCGCCCGCGTGTCGCACCCGGGCCCCTCGCAGCCGGGCGACGGCGCCTGGTCGTGGCAATCATCCACCCGCACCCGCACGGCGTCATCGAGCGCATCGCAGCAGCGCGTCGACAGGCCCCCGCGGGTACACGCCGGCAGCAGGTCGCCGTCTGCGTCACACCCGGCGTCCACCGCCGACAGCAGGACCGAGAGCTTGAGGGGCCCGTCGATCCGCTCCACGAAGGCCCCGCCGTACCCCACCCGTGCGGGGCACTGGCAGTCGGGGGTGTCGAGCGGATCCGCGCTGCAGGTCGCGGCGCCCTCACACGCCACCACGAACACCAGCGCCGGCGCCGTCAGCCCCCCGGAGGGCCGGAGCGTGAAGGGCACCACCGCCGCCGAGAGCGAGGCCCGGGTGGACGCCAGATCCACCACCTGCGCGGCCACGCTGCGCAGCTGCCCGTCGCCCTGCTGCAGGAACACCACCAGGTGGCTCACCGGGCTGGTCAGCGTGCGGCCGTCCACCTCGATGTCCACCCGGGCGGCCTCATCGGTGGCGCACCCGCTGACGCAGAGGCCGATCAGCCCAGCCAGGCTCGCCCACCACCGCCGCGACCACACGCCCACGCGCATCCCTCCCCGCTCAGGCCACCGCGCCACCGCGCGCCCTGGCGAACTGTACCAGCGCAGACCCCCGCGGGTCAGCGACCACGCGACCCGCTTGCAGGCGCCGCGCGATTGTGCGACACCCGGCGCGTGATCGAGCCCCTCGTCAAGCCCCGTCCGGTTCCGTCGGCCCAGGCCGACCAGCCGCCGTTTGCCTACCTGTGGCAGGATGTGCTGGAGGAGCTGCGCTTCAGCGGCACCTGGCGCAGCGACCAGGTCGGCGCTGGCCTCCTGGTCGGTCACCACTACCGCGATCCCGAGACCAACGAGTCGTACGTCGAGATCGATGGCTTCATCGCGGGCGCCCACTTCCCTGACGCCTCGTCCTTCTCGCGGCACCTCCGCCAGGAGTGGCGGGCCGCCGGCGCGGCCGTCCGCGGGCAGTTCGGCGACGCCGAGCTCGTGGGCTGGTACATGGCGGGCCCGAGGCCGATGAACGCGGGTCAGGCCGAGTTCGTGCTGCACAACACGTTCTTCAGCCACCCCTGGCAGGTGGGGCTGTGGGTCGAACCAGACGACACCGCCCACACGCTGACGGCGACGGGCGGCCAGTTCGTCCGGCGCCCGGCCGGCCTGATCACGGCGCCCTGAGCGCGCGGCGCGCGCCCGCGTGGGCGCGTTGACACCAGCGTGGTCAGGGGCTATTAGAGCGCGACCACAGAACACTTGCGGGAGCAGGCGATGATTGGGCCCGGCACCACCGTTCGAGGCACCATCAGCGGCGACGAGGATCTCACCGTCCAGGGTCGCGTTGAGGGGGCCATCCGCCTGAGCAAGGACCTCACCGTCGCCGACGGCGCCGTGGTCGCGGCCGACATCGAGGCCCGCGCGGTGCAGGTCAGCGGGCGCGTCGAGGGCAAGGTGGACGCCGCCGAGTCGATCGTCGTCGACGCCGACGCCGTGCTCGTCGGCGACATCCGCACCGCCAAGCTGGCCATCGCTGACGGCGCCCGGTTCAAGGGCCGCGTCGACATGGACTTCGAGATCCCCGGAGGGACGCCGTCGCGGGCCGCCCCCGGTCGGCGTCGCTGACCCTCGGGGTCCACGCCTCCCCTACTCAACCGCCCGCGTCACCGAGGAAGCGAGACAGCCACCATGGCGAACACCGTGATCGGCAGCAGCATCGTCATCGACGGCGAGATCGCCGGTGAGGAGCCCATCATCGTCCAGGGGACGGTGAAGGGTCGCATCGCAGTCAGTGAGAGCGTCTTCGTCGAGAGCGCCGCCACCATCGAGGCGGACGTCGAGGCGGACACCGTGGAGGTCGCGGGCGTGCTGACGGGCAACGTCACCGCCGGCGCCCGCGTCGAGCTCAAGGCCGACAGCAAGATGGTCGGCGACATCAAGTCGCCGCGGATCCTCATCGCCGACGGCGCGCTCTTCAAGGGCAACATCGACATGGACGTGGAGCGCTGATCGTGGCGCGCAACGAGGCCACCGTCATCGCCGCCGGCACCCGCATCAGCGGTCGCCTGGAGGGCGCGGAGGACGTGCAGGTGCTCGGCGCCCTCCAAGGGACCGTTCACCTCGAAGGCGCGCTGTTCATCGACACCGAGGCGCGCGTGGACGCGGAGTGCGCCGTCGACAGCCTCGAGGTGCACGGCATCCTGGTGGGCGACGTGCAGGCGAGCGACACCATCGAGCTGCACCCCACCGCCCGCGTGGTCGGCGATCTCGCGGCGCCGCGGGTCATCGTGCACGAGGGCGCGCGCATGCGCGGCCTGATCGACATGGGCGACATGGACGCCGAGCGCGCGCCGACCAAGGGCCGCAGCGCCGCGCCCGCCCGGCGGCCCACCGCGTCGCCCGCCCGCCCCGCCAGCCGACCGGCCCCGGCGCCTGCCCGCCCCGCCCCCGTGGCCAAGGCCCCCGAGGCCCCCGCGGCCAAGGCGCCCCCCGCTCCGGAACCGGAAGACGAGAAGGCCAAGGCCGCGCCCCGCAAAAAGGCGGCGGCCAGCAAGAAGGCCGAGGCGTGAACATCCCGACCCGAGACCGGCTGCTCGCGCTGCTCATCGAGCGCTCCTTTGAGGCCCGCCGCGTGACCTTGGCCTCGGGCGCCGAGAGCGACTTCTACATCGACTGCAAGCAGACCGCGCTGCACCCCGAGGGGGCGGCCGGCCTGGGGCA
>JAUHVS010000678.1 GCA_030424955.1 bacterium
CGATCAGGACGTTCATGTCCTTCTCGGCAAAGATGTAGATCTCCTCGGCGTCCTTCTTGTCTTCGAAGCGGATCTCGTTGAAGCCGTCGCTGCCCTTCGAGCTGTCGGACTTGATGGTCGACTTGGTCTGGTCGCCCGGCAGGGCGTAGGGCACGGTCTGCTCGGCGTTGTAGACCGAGCCGGTGACGATGGGGCGGTCGGGGTCGCCGTCCAGGAAGGTGACCAGCACCTCCTGGCCGATGCGGGGCAGGAACCACATGCCCCAGCCCTTGCCCGCCCAGCCCTGGGCGACGCGGATCCAGCACGAGCTGGTCTCGTCTGGCTTGCCCTCGCGGTCCCAGAAGAACTTGACCTTAATGCGGCCGTACTTGTCGGTGTAGATCTCCTCGCCGCTCTTCCCGGTGACCACCGCGCTCTGCGCGCCGTACACCATGGGCCGGCGGGTGATGCGGGGGGGCCGGAAGGTGACGTCGGCGGGGAAGCACTCGAAGGTGTTCTGGTAGCGGGTGGCGGTGGCCTGGTGGCTGACCCACTTGAGCACGTACTCGCCGTTGAGATCCTCGCGGACGTGGTCGGTGAACTCGACCTTGGCGCCGCTGATGAAGCCCCGCACGTAGCTCTGGCCCTTGAGCAGCGTCTTCGGCGCCTCGGCAGCCTCGATGCGCAGCTTGGCCCGCTTGTCGCCGTCGCCCTTCACCGCGTAGCCGCCGGGGTACTCGAAGACCTCTTTAGCGGCGTCCTCGCCGCTGGCCGTCACGTCGAGGGCCGTGGTGGGCTTCTCGAAGTTGTAGTCGCCCATGGCGTAACCGCCGACGATGACCTGCTGCTCCACCGCGAGGCGGTGCACGATCTCGTCGCCCCGGGCCGTGCCGTCCTGCCCCTTGACCGGGGCGCTCTCGACGCCCTCGCGGGGCTTGAAGTGGCTGGCCTGGTCGGCGAGCACGAGGGTGTGCTTGCCGTCCTCGTGCTCAAAGAAGTAGCAGATGCCCTCGTCTTCCATGAGGCGGGAGACGAAGTTGAAGTCGGTCTCCTGGTACTGCACGCAGTACTCGCGCACCGCGGTGCCGCCGGCGGCGTCGACGCGGTAGTCGCTGTAGCCCGCGTCGTCAAAGACCTGCTTGATGATGTCGACCGCGCTCTTCTCTTGGAACATGCGGCTGTCGCTGGTGAGCGTGAGCTCCCACAGCCACGGCCGCAGCTCGGCGAAGTAGGTGGTGAAGCGCTCGTTGGTGCCCGCCTGTACGAAGCGCGCGCAGATGCCGTTGATGCAGAAGTCCGTGTCGCCGTGGGCGAACTTGGCGGTGACCGACTCACCCACGATGGCGTCCATGTCCACCTCGGGGTCCTCGGAGATCATCTCGAGCTGATACAGGAACAGCCCGCTGATGCGGTCCTCGCCGTTGAGCGTCTGCAGGATCAGGACATCGTCGCCAACGGGCGTCGTGACCGTGAGGCCGACGTTCTGTTGGGTGAAGTTCTTCGACATGACCCCTGCTCACAATCACGCGTTGCCGTCGCAAAGAGCGCCGGCCCGCCGATCGGAAAAACGCCCCGGGGGGTTCCCCGGCATGGGCCGGTGAGCCTCGGAGCCAACGGGTCGCAAACGCGCGACCCTGACTTCGCGTCAGACCATGGGCCTGACCCGCTGAGGATCTTGTACCACAGGCGGTGGGCGGGCGGCACAGCCCCGCGGCGAGGGGCGCTGCGCAATCCGCGCGGCGCCTTTGTCGGCAGGGGCCCGCGGGCGCAGGGGCTAGGCGGTGGGGGCCGAGAAGCTGCGGCCCACCACCGACGAGGCGATGACCGTCAACGAGCTGAGGGGCATGAGCACGGCGGCGGCCAACGGCGAGATGTGACCCACCAGCGCGAGGCTCGCGAAGACCACGTTGTAGATCAGCGAGAAGCCCAGGTTGCGCTTGATGATCGCCAGCGTGCGCCGCGCCCCCACCACCGCGTCCACCACCGCCATGGCGCCGGGGCGGTTCAAGAACAGATCGGCCACCTGCATGGCGACCTCGGCGCCGCCGTGCACCGCAACGCCCACGGACGCGGCCCGCAGCGCCGCGGCGTCGTTGAAGCCGTCGCCCACCATGGCCGTGTGGCCGGCGCCCGTGACCGCGGCCTTGGCCTCTGGGGTGTGCGCGCCGAGGGCGTCGGCGATGCCGAGGGTCGCGGCCACGGCCTGCACCACCTGGGGGTGGTCGCCGCTGAGCAGCCCCAACGAGATGCCCATGCCCTGGAGCTGGGCGACGGCGGCCGCGCTGTCGGGCCGCAGCCGGTCGCCCAGGGCGAGCAGGCCCACGGGCGCGCCGTCGAGCAGCAGCAGCACCGGGGTGTGGCCCTGCGCGAGGGCGTCACCGAGCGCGGCGGCGAAGGGCCCGGCGTCGCCCAGCTGGCTGGGGCTGCCCGCCGTGAGCCGCCGGCCGTCGGGCAGGGTGGCGGCCACGCCGGTGCCCGGGATCTCCTCGATGTCGGTGAGGGCGGGCTCAGCCCCTGCGCCCTCAGCCTCGGCCCACGCCACGATGGCCCGGGCCACCGGGTGCACGGAGCGGCGCTCCAGGGCCGCCAGGGCGGGCGCCAGCTCGGCCGCCTGGCCCTGGTGATCGGTGACGGCGAGCTGGCCCTCGGTGAGGGTGCCCGTCTTGTCGAACCAGATGCGGTCGACGGTGGCCAGCCGCTCCAGGGCCGCGCTGGAGCGCACCAGCACGCCAGCCGAGGCGGCCCGGCCCCGGGCCACGGCCAGGGCCACGGGCGTGGCGAGGCCCAGGGCGCAGGGGCAGGTGACCACCAGCAGCGAGACGACGACGTCGAACACCCGGCTGGGATCGTGCAGCCACCAGGCCACGCCCCCGATGACCGCCAGCGTGAGGATGGCCACCACGAACCGGCCGCTCACCCGGTCGGCGAGCTGGGCGATCGGGGCCTTGTCGGCGTCCACCGTCTCGATGAGCCGCACCAGCTTGCCCAGCCGGGTGGTGGCCCCGGCCGCCGTGGCCTCGACCTCCACGGCCTCGCCCAGGGCGACGGTGCCGGCGTAGACCTCGCCGCCCACGCCCACGGGCACCGGGCGGGCCTCGCCGGTCAGCAGGCTCAGATCCACGTGCCCGGTGCCGGCGATCACCCGGCCGTCGACGGGGAAGGTCTCGCCGGAGCGAACCCGCACCACGTCCCCCGCGGCCAGGGCGTTGGCGGGCACGGCCTGCCACTCGCCCGCAGCGTCGCGGCGCCAGGCGGTGCCGGGGGTCATGGCGGCGAGCAGCTCGGCCTGGCTCATGGCCGCCCGCTGGCCGCGGCCCTGCACGAAGCGGCCCACCAGCAGCAGGAACACCAGGGCCGACACCGAGTCGAAGTAGATCTCGCCGGCGCCGCGCAGCGTGGCCACCGCGCTGGCGAGGAAGCCGGCGCTGATGCCCAGGGTGATGGGCAGGTCGATGTGGGCGATGCGGGTCCGCAGCCCACCCCAGGCGCTGCGGAAGAAGGGCCAGGCGCCGTAGGTCACCGCCGGGATGCACAGCACGAAGGACACCCACTCGAAGAAGCGGGCGTAGGCGCCGCCGGCGCCGGCGTACAGGGCGAAGGACACCAGCATGATGTTGCCGGTGAGGGCCGCCATCACCCCCAGCCGCA
>JAUHVS010000679.1 GCA_030424955.1 bacterium
TCGCTGGCGCGGGCGGCCGCATCGCGAACATGAGCCAGGAACGGGCACGCCGCCGCGAGGGCCGGGCTGGGGGTCAGGCATGGGGCCGTCTTGGCCCGGTCTGCGTCAGCCGCGAGCCGAGCAAGATCAGCCTCCGCCTGGCGGATCTGAGTCTCCAGTGCCGTCATCTCGCGACGCTGGTGGTACGACCGGTCCAGGCAGCCCGCCTTCGCCTTGTCGAGCTCCGCGAGTTCGTTGGCGAGGTGTCCCTCGCGGAGCTCGCCGGCCGCCACGGCGTCGGAGAGCGATCCAACCTCCACCCGCAGGCTGGCGGCCTCGACCTGCGCCTTCTCGATCCGCGCCAGCGTCTCCTTCGCGATTCGGAGCGCATCGGCTGCCCGGCGAAGTCGCACGCGCTCGGTGATCAGCTCATCGCGCTGCCGGATCAGAAGTCCGGCCTGGGCCACCTGGGCTTCGGCGGCCCGCAGCTCGGCCTCGGCTTCGGTTCGCGCCGCCTGCGCGCCGGTGGCCTTCTCGGCGGCCAAGTGCAGGTGGTGCTCGGCGCCCTCGCGCGTCAGGCGGGCATCGGCCAGCAGGCGGGCGACGTCCGTCGGGTAGTAGGCAGGCTGCTCGGGGACGGAGCACAGGGCGGCGTCCGCCATCCCGCCGGCGGTCCGGGCCCGTGTGCGAGCCTCATTGGCCAGGTCGGCCCACCGATCCAGCCGCAGCACCTGGCGTAGCAGCGCCTTGCGGGCCTCGGGGCGCGCCCTGGTGAAGCGGTCAGCGTCGCCCTGCAGCACGACTGAGGCGGCCACCATGGTGTCGAGATCGGCGCCGATGATGCGGTTGATCTCGGCCTGCGTACCGCGGACACCCGCGCCGCCGGCGATCTGCTCACCCTCGTCGCCCGCGAGGGTGCGGAAGAGGTGCAGGTCGCTGCGGCCAGATCCACGCGTCGAGCGGCGACGGACGACTCGGTAGCGCTGGGCCCCCACCTGGAAGGTCACGACGCCCTCGGCGTCGGTCTCCCCGATGCGCACGACGCTGTCGGCGCCGGTCGAGCGGGTGTAGCCGTAGAGCGTCCAGAGCAGCGCCTCGACGACCGAGGACTTGCCCGCGCCGTTGGGGCCGGTGATGACGGCCGCCCCCAGGTCGCCCAGGGGCAGCTCGGCCTGACGCCAGGAACGGAAGTTCGTGATGGTGAGCGTGAGCAGCTTCATCGAGCAGCCCCTGTCGCGAGCTCGCCCCCCGGCAGGAAGTCCGCAAGGTCCGTCTGCCTGGTGGACGCGATCATGCGCGGCTGAGGCGCCGTCGCAGCGCCTTCGGCACCCAGTCGGATGGCGAAGACGCCGCGGTCGCCGTCCCAGGGCTCAACCTCGGCCAGGAACAGCTGGCCTCGGACGCTCGCCAGGATCTGGTTGTCCGCGGACACGGTCACTTGCACCGGGGTATAGAGCCCGGCCAGCTGCATCACCTCGCGGAGTACGCGAAGAGGCACGGGGACGGTGGCGACAGGGAGATCGCACGCGTACTCCGGCATCAGCAGCGCGGTCGGCTGCGCGTCCATGATCGCTCGACCAAGGGCACGGTGTAGCGCGATGGCCTCGTCCACTCCACGGAACGAGAAGATGGCGTCGTCGACATCGCCCAGCTGCAGCTGCCCATCGTCCAGCCGTCGACTGACCGAGAGCACGTCGCTCTCGCCGTAGATAGCTGCGCCGTCCTGCACGGCGTCGGCACGAGACTCAGACATGACCATGCTCGCTCTCCAGGGCGGCGACGTGGCCGCGGATGGTGTTGGCGTGCTGGGCCAGATCAGGGCGCGCCTCGAAGACGGCCTCGAGCACGGTGCTGGTGTTGAAGTCGGCGCCCACGTCGACCCGGGCGCGATTGGCGCGCATGACCTCGGTGCGGTCCACGATGAGGGCGCCAGCGGTCTTGAGGCTGCGGACGGCGGTGTGCACCTGGGCAGCGAGCTCGGGCGTGACCTCGCCCACGACGCGCATCACGGTGCGCCGACCTGCGCCGCCGCCGAGCTCGGCCTGCAGATCGGCCTCGACCGTGGCGCGGGCCCACCTCTGCCAGGCCTCGCCCGCGACCTGATCGGCGTCGAACGTCAGCCAGCTGCGGGCGGCAGGGTTCTCGGTGAAGGTCACCGTCAACTCTCGCCCGGCCTGCCAGCTCGCCCGCAGGACGCCCGCCGGCTGTTCGGCCTCGCCGAAGTCGAACCGGTCCGGCGCGCCGATGTAGCCGCGGAAGCTCCCCGCCGGCTCAGCCTGCGGGCCGATCCGCTGGCGCAGGTGGATGTGGCTCCACAGGCTCAGGTCGAAGCGCGTCTGGAGCGCCGAGTCCACCTGGGGATCGCTCAGGGGCACGGTGCGGGCGCCGAAGCTGGCGCCGCCCAACGTGCCATGGCCCCACAGGATGCTGACCGCGCCGCTTGCCTCTGCCTGAGCTGCGTACCCCTCGACGATCGCGTTCAGCGCGAGGCTGATCGCTTCGTTGGTGGCCTCCGCGCTGTCGGCGCCGGGCCACTGGGCGATCTGCGATCGCGACGGATAGGGCACCGGGTACAGCACCGCGTCCGGCGCGATCCGCACCGGGCCGGGCCGGTCCACCACGGTGATCCGCCCGGGCCGCAGGTGGCGCAAGGGCGCCAGCGCGTGTGCGCGGTCGCTGCCGGACTCGCGGTCGTGGTTGCCCAGCAGCAAGTAGACGGCCACGTTGGGCTCGCCGACGAGCTCCACGAGCCAGCGCATCACCACTTCGATCGCTGCAGGTGACGGCAGAGGCGTGTCGAACAGATCACCGCCGACAAGCACCACCACCGGACCCTGCGCGGTGCGAACCTCGCGGGCGATCCACGCCAGGGTCTCCCGGGCGTGCGAGAGGTACAGCGGCTCGCCGCTACTGGCGTGGGTCGGCCGCATCCCAGCCAGCGAGGGGCGCGCGCAGACGTGCAGATCGCCGGTCGCGAAGAGGGTGACGCCCATCACTCGGCCCGCCCGCGCCAGGGGCCACAGCCGCGGGCCTCGGTCGGGGCCGACGCGGTGATCGCGGGGCCACGCTGCACAGCCACAAGGCGGGCGGTCGCAGGCTGCGACAGGCGGTGCGCGAGCTGGCGCGTGTCCCACACGGCCTGCATCCACGCCGCGATCGCGTCTCGGGCCGGGTTGCAGTCGGCGCAGCCCGTGCACTCGGGCGGGCTGTTGCCGCAGCTCTGGATGTAGTCCTCGAGGACAGTCGCCAGCCGGCGGCCCGCGTCCATCAGTGCTTCAGTGTTCATGCGTCACCCGTAGGCCCAGGCCGAAGCCGGTCATGATCAAGAGAGTCGCCCACGCCACGTCCACCAGGACCGGGTGGAGGCGGACGAAGTGGTCGCGGGCGACATCGCGTGGATTTCCGGCCCCCAGGAGATCGGCATCGGCGACACCTTCTCGTCCCCGTCCATCGAGAACCCCGCCGCGTACATGGAAACTAATGTTCTAGGTACGGTTCGAGTGCTCGAGGCTTCGAGAAATTCAGAGGTTCGCCGATTTGTTTACGCGGCCTCCTCCTCCTGCTACGGCGCAAATCCTGTTGTTCCAACTCCTGAAGACGCCGCTCTCTCCCCGGAGTACCCTTACGCATTATCCAAACTCCAGGGAG
>JAUHVS010000680.1 GCA_030424955.1 bacterium
CAGGCGGTGCACGGTGTGCAGCACGCCGTCGATGCGGTAGCGCACCCGGGCCCCGTCGCGGTGGGGCTCCAGGTGGATGTCGCTCGCCCCTTGCTCGGCGCCGTGGCGCAGCAGGTAGTCGCTGGCGGCGACGATGTGGCGGTCGGTGGCCTCGAGCTCGGCGTCGGTCTGGATCTGGAACAGGCGCTCCAGATCGTCGGGGCCGCGGTCGACCCGGTACTCGCGCTCGGCGGCCAGGATGCTGTGCCGGAAGCCGTAGAACTCGCGGATGATGCGCTGCACGTCGCCGCGGGTGGCCAGCCGGGGGCGGATGGGCCGCCCGGTGACCCGGCGCAGGCTCTCCAGCAGCTCGCGGTCGCGGGGCTCCACCAGGGCGACGTCCAGGGCGCCGTCGGTGGCCCCCTCGACCTCGCCGAGCACCAGGCAGTCGTGGCGCTGGGCGAAGGGCTTGGACAGCGCGCCGGTGACCCGCTGCACGTCCAGCTCCAGGGGGTCGAGCCGCACGAAGGGCAGCCCCAGGGCGTCGGCCACCTCGGTGGTGATGTGGGCCTCGGTGAGGGGCTCGCCGTCGGGGCCGGGCAGGTTGAGGCTGGCGAGCAGCTCCACGGCGCCGACGTGATCGGCGAAGCGCCCGGGGGCCTGGTCGCGGGCCTTGCGCAGGCGGGCGCGCTGGGCGGGCTCGCGCACGCGAGCGTCCCGCGCGGTCATCTCATCGATCAGCGCGCGCCGGCGGAGCAGCGCGAGGACTTCGCCAGTGGCCAGTGGACCATCCATGGGGGGCTATATCGCACAAAGTACGCGGGAAATCGTTGAAATCTGGCGCCGGCCGTGGCAAAGGCCGGCCACTCGGCAAGCCACCGGGCGCGGGCCGAGCGGGAGGGGGGACCATGTCATCAGCGGGGGGCGTGCACGACAGCGCTGCACTCAAGACGGTCTTTGTCGACAACCGCCCCACCGCCAAGCGGCTGCGCAAGAGCAAGCTGGTGGTGCTCGAGGGCCCGGACGCCGGGCGTGAGCTCGAGGTGGCGGCCGAAGAGGTCACCGTGGGCCGCAGCGCGGTCTGTGATCTGACGCTGACCGACACCGCTGTCAGCACCCGTCACTTCAGCATCGTGGCCGACGATCGCGGCTATGTGTTGAAGGACGTCGGCAGCACCAACGGCACCTTCTACGGCGACGTGCGCATCCGCGAGATCTTCCTGCGGCCGGGGACGGTGTTCCGCGCGGGCAAGACGATCCTCAAGTTCATGCCCACCCGCGACATCCTCACCATCGAGCTGAGCGACCGCGATCGCTTCGGGCAGGTGATCGGCAGCAGCGTGCCGATGCGCCAGATCTTCGCCCAGCTCGAGCGCATCGCGCCCAGCGATCTGACGGTGCTGATCCAGGGCGAGACGGGCACCGGCAAGGAGCTGGTGGCCCAGGCCATCCACGACCGCAGCACCCGGGCCAAGAAGCCCTTCGTGGTGCTCGACTGCTCGGCCATCCCCCGCGAGCTCATCGAGTCCACGCTCTTCGGCCACGAGAAGGGCAGCTTCACCGGCGCCATCGCCCAGCACCGCGGGGTGTTCGAGCAGGCGGACGGCGGCACCATCTTCCTCGACGAGATCGGCGAGCTGGATCTGTCGCTGCAGCCCAAGCTGCTGCGGGTGCTCGAGAGCCGCGAGCTGAAGCGGGTGGGCAGCGACAAGACCACCAAGGTGGACGTGCGGGTGCTGGCGGCCACCAACCGCGATCTGCGGGCCATGGTGACCGAGGGCGGCTTCCGCGAGGATCTGTACTTCCGGCTGAGCGTGGTGGCCCTGAACCTGCCGCCGCTGCGCAAGCGCCCCAAGGACGTGGCGCTGCTGGTCGAGCACTTCCTGACCCGCATCAACGCCCGCAACGCCGAGCACGGGCGCCAGCCGCTGAGCGTCAGCCCGGACGCCATGCAGGCGCTGCAAGAGAAGCGCTGGCCGGGGAACATCCGCGAGCTGAAGAACACCGTCGAGCGGGCCACGAGCCTGGGGGACGGGCCGGTGCTCACCCGCGGCGACTTCTTCATGGGCCTGGGCCACGAGCCCAGCCTGGGGGCCAGCTTCTCGCCGGCGCCCAGCAGCGAGGCGGCGCCCAGCCCCGGCGTGACCAACGGCGACGCCGATCTGGCGTGGCAGGTGGACATCGATCTGGCCTTCAAGGACGCCAAGCAGGCGCTGCTCGACGAGTTCGAGGGCATCTACCTGGCGCGGCTGCTGGACCGCCACGGCGGCAACATCAGCCAGGCCTCGCGGGCGGCGGGGCTGACCCGCTACCACCTGCGCGAGCTGCTCAAGAAGCACGGCATCCACAAGGGCTGAGCGCCCCCTGCGGGGCCCACCCCTCGGGCCCATCCCTGGGATCTGTGGCTCGCTATGCCTCGGCGGGCGCCGGGGTCGAGAGCGGCGCAAGCCCCAGGAAGGCGCGCTCCACGGCCACGTAGTCCACGGGCGCGTCCAGCCGGGCCACCACCGAGTAGAACCCGAACTGCAGCCGGTTGAGGAAGAACAGCCCCTCGGGCAGCGGCACGTAGCCGTCGTCGCTGCCTTTGCGGAAGTCGAGGGCGAGCTGCTTCATCTGGTCCACCAGATCGCCCACGTACGCGCGATCCATGCGGTAGGGGCTGGCCCACAGGGGCTCGAAGCACGCCCGCACGTAGGCGGTGGCCCGGGGCTCGTAGGCGCCGCCCTGCAGCTGCAGCATCTTGCGGCAGGCCTCGGCGAAGGCGTCTTCGTCGCGGTGGTGGCTGGCCAGGTGGATGTCGCGGGCCCAGCGCTTGCGGTGGGGGTCGAGGGGCTGCACGCAGCCGAAGTCGATGAAGGCCACCGCGCCGTCGGGCTGGAAGAAGTAGTTGCCGGGGTGGGGATCGGCGTTGAACAGGCCGCCCACCAGGTTGGCCTTGTAGACGAAGCGCCACAGGGTGGCGATCCAGGCGGCCCGCTCGGCCTCGCTCGCCTCGCGGGCGGCGTCCAAGGACAGGCCGGCCACCAGCTCGGTGGTGAGCACCACGTCGGCGCTGTGGCTGTCGATGACCGCCGGGATGCGCACCTGCGGATCGCCGGCGAAGAGCTGGCGGAACTGGCGCTGGCGCTGGGCCTCGAGGCGGTAGTCGAGCTCCTCGCGGAAGCGGGCGCGCATCTCCTCGAGCACCCGCTTGGACTCGAAGCGCCGGGTGCCGGCCACGGCCGCCAGGGCGCCCTCGATGAGCCCGGCGTTCTTGAGATCGCTCTCCATGGCCTCGCGGATGCCGGGGTGCTGCACCTTCACCGCGACTTCGCGGCCGTCGGGCAGGGTGGCGCGGTGCACCTGGCCGATGCTGGCGCTGGCGAGCGGGGTGTCGTCCCAGGTGGCGAAGCAGGCGTCGATGGGCTGGCCCAGGGCGAGCTCGACCTGGCGGCGGATGGCGGCGGGATCGGAGCGCGGGGCGGCGGCCTGCAGGCCGCTCATCCACTTCTCGTAGGCCTCGCGGTGCTGCTCGGGCATGACGCCGTCCACGTAGCTGGCCATCTGGCCGACCTTGGTGGCGAGGCCCCGCAGGGTGCCCAGGGCGTCGGCCGCCCGCTGCGCGGCGGTGGTGGAGCTGCGCGACAGCAGCAGGCCGGTGCCGCT
>JAUHVS010000681.1 GCA_030424955.1 bacterium
GTCATGGCCTGGACCCGGGGGATCATTTCGAGCTGCTACTTGCGCTGGGCGGCGATCTGCCAGGCGCAGTCTCGGTTCGGCCAGCAATTCATCGGACCCCCGCGGGGATCGCCGCGCCCAAGACGCATGCTCCAGCGCCACCCGTGGATCGGCTGGCCCCGTCGTTCAGCCTGTCCGGCGCCCAGTGGAAGCTGTCGGTCCGCCACGGTGAGCGCGGCCTGGTGGTGCCTGTGGCCGGCGAGACCGGCATCGTCGTAGCCAAGCTGCACGATCCCCAGCACCCTGGTCTGGTGCAGTCCGAGCACGCGACGTTGGCTTGGGCAAAGGCGGCCGGCGTGGAGATCGCCGAGACCCGCATGGAGGACGTGGCGGTGCTGGCGGGTCTGCCGGACGGTGTGCCGGTTGGCGATGGGCAGATGCTGCTGAGCCGGCGGTTCGACCGTGAGCCCTACGTCCACATGGAGGACTTTGCGCAGGTGCTCGGGCGCGCGGATCAGTTTCGGGGCACCGTCGAGGAGGTCGGCGTGGTGCTGCACGCGCTGGCGCCGCAAGACCTGCGTGCGTTTGTCGAGCGGGTGGTGTTCTGCGTCATCAGCGGAAACGGTGACGCCCACCTGAAGAACTGGTCAATCGTCTACCCCGACGGGCGCGGCGCGCGCCTGAGCCCCGCCTACGATCTGGTCCCCACCGTCGGCTTCCTGCCCAACCAGCAGCTCGTCCTGCCGGTGGGGGGCGAGGCCGAGTTCGCCCGGCTCACGGCGGCCCACTTCGATGGGCTCGCTGGACTCTGTAACCTGCCGGCCGCGACGATGCACGGCTGGGTGAGTCAGGCGGCCGCGCGTTGTCGGGCGGCGTGGCAGGCGGGGGCCAACGCGGCGTTCTCGGACCGGGTGCGCGACACGATCCAGGCCCACATGGCAGGGCTCGCGCTGCTGGCCTGAGCCAACTCAAGCCCTGTGACCATAGTGAAGTCAGGGGTTTAGTCACTGACTTCACTATGGTCACAGGGTTCGAATCGCGCCTGGTTGGCGCCTCGATTGGCCGTCACAGACTTCATTGTGGTCACAGATTCCGAATCGCACCGCGCGGTGCGTGCGAAGCTAACCCATTGACTTTATTATGGTCATAGGGTTCTAGTCGCCCTACGCGGTGCGCCGCCGCTCCGTCAGACGAGCGAAGCGAACCCACTGATTTCATGATGGTCACAGAGTTCGAATCGGTCACAGTGTTCGCACCGGCAGGTGTTCGACCCTTGATCCCCCCCGGTCGGCAGCGGATCCTGGGCGGGCAGGCGGCCCATCGCGGGCGCCGGACGACCACGCATTGGGAGCTCAGATGCGACTCTGGATGACCCCACCGCCGCGCCGGTTCTTCCTCGTGCCAAGCGGCGCAGCGCTGCCGCCCGGCGCCGATCGGATAGAGGACGCGCTCGGGCGTACGCAGGCGGTGGATCTGGCCGGGTTGTCAACGCACGAGGTGGACCGGGCGGCGGTCGACGCCTGGTCGGCGGCCGAGCGGGCCGGCGTCGCCGTCGAGGCCGCGGCGGCCCACGCGGCGAGCGCCGGTTCGCCCACGCCCGGTAGCCCGGACTGGGCGCCGGCGGCACAGGCGCTGATGTCCACCCTGGGCGCGAGGCTCGACGAGTGGGCCGCCGATCCCGATCGGGCCGCGAGCCACTTCGCGGCGTGGTGGGCCCAGGTGGGCGCGGGGCTGACGTCCGACGGGGTCGCGGGCGAGGCCGAGGCCGTGGAGGGCCTGCTGGCGCTGCTGCGGGCGCAGGGCCTGCCCGAGGCCGCCGACGCCCTGGCGGGGCTGGCCGACCAGGTGCCGCGGGGGGGCTGATGGCGGGCGCTCGAGGGGCGTGGCGCCCGCGAGAGCAGGGGGCGGGGTGCCCGTGGGCTTTGGGGCCCTGTCTGGGCTTGGCGGAGCAGGGCTTGGGGGCGCGGGGCCGAGGGCTACAAGAGGGCCCAGGCCAGCAGGCTCCCCGCGGCGACGATGGCCCCCAGGGCGACGGCGCTGGGGGTGTCCAACCGAAGGCGCCCCCAGCGCGTCGCACGCAGCCGGTCGCCCAGCGGATCGTCGAGGGGCACGCTGGCCCGCGCCGCCAGGGCCGCCAGCCGCGCCCACAGCGAGCGCCTGCGCCCGCTGCCCGTGGCCAGCAGCACCCGGTGCGCGGCCCCCTGAAGCTCCAGATGCAGCCAGACGGCCCAGCGCTCGGGCCAGCTCGCCTGGGGACGCTCGATCTCGACGCGGCGGACGTCGCGCAGCCAGAAGCGGGTGGGAGGGCGCGGGCCCAGCTGCAGCTGGATCGACGCCTCGTCCAGGGTGGCGAAGACCGAGGCTTCGCGGGCGGCCCGCGCGACCCAGACCGCCATCGCCAGGGCGACCCCCCCCCCGATCAGCCGATCGGACGGGTCGAGATCGGCGTCGATCCAGGGCGCCGCGACGGCGCAGCCCAGCAGGCCCGCGGCGGTCACCCAGTAGCGCACGGGGCTCATCAGGCGCCAGCGGGCCCCAGGGATCCATGGCGCGCTCACCGGAGGCTCATCGGGCCTCACCGGACGCTCATCGGGCCCGACTGGGGGCTCACTGGGGGCTGGTCGGGGGCTCATCGGAACCTCACGGCGCCCTGAGGGCCCTGCGCAGCGCCGCCTCGGCCGCCGCGTTGTCCCGGATCCAGGCCTCCAGGGCGGCGGCGGCCTCGGCGTGCCGGGTCTCGGGACGGGCGGCGTGGCCGATGTCGGCCAAGCCGCGGATCTCCAGCGCGCTTCCCGCCGCCTCCAGCCCTGCGTTGGCGGTGGTCCCCTCGGACGTCACGTTGCTGATGAACTGCCAGCCCGAGCCGACGACCCCCTTGATCAGGTCGTAGGTCGCCAGAATCCGGCTCTCGACGTTGCCCTGCTCGCGGACCGCGACACGGGCGTCCTCGAAGAGCCGCACCAGGCGGCCGGCGCGGGTGACGTCGGCGGGGACGAGGCGGATCGCGTCGTCGAGCGCCTCCGCGCCCTGGCCGCCTTCGGCCACGCCCTGCATAGCCTCGGCGGCGCGGGCCTCCTCACCGGCGCGGGCCGCGTCCGCGGCTTCGCGCGCCTGCCGGGCGGCCTCGGCGGCCTCCTCGGCGTGGCGGGCCGCTTCTTCGGCGGCCTCGGCGGCGATACGAGCGCGGTCGCGGGCGGCGGCCGCCCCGCTGGCCGCCGTGTCCGCGGTCTCCTCGGCGGCGCGGGCCTGATCCTGCGCGCTCTCCAGGGCGGTGCGGGCGTCGCGGGCCACGGTCTCAGCGTCGTCGGCCAGGCGCCGCGCGTCGGCGGCGGCGCCGGCGGCGGCGTCGGCCTGGCGAGCGAGTTCGGCGCTGTCGTCCACCCGCTGGACGGCGTTGTACCAACGGCGGGTCTCAAAGTTGAACCGCTTGCCCTCGGCCCACTTCTGGCGGAAGAAGGCCTCGGTGTTGCCGTAGCCGCTGTCCAGGGCCCGCCGCAGATCGGCCTCCAGATCCACGCCTCCCCGGGCCGCGCGGGCCCGGGCGGCAGCTTCCTGAGTCGCGCGAGCGGCGCTGGCGGCCTCCTCAGCCTGACGAGCGGCGGCCGTCGCGTCCTCGGCGGCGCGCCAAGCCCGAGCGGCGTCCTC
>JAUHVS010000682.1 GCA_030424955.1 bacterium
GGCCGGGGCCACCACGTGGGCGCCCGCGACGGCGAGGCGGGTGGCGGCCGACGACGAGCCCAGGCCGAAGCCCATGAGCACGTAGGTCAGCAGCAGCACCAGGCCGAGGAAGACCCCGGCGACGTAGGGGTTCCACAGGGGGCGGGGGGCGGCGTTGCCAGACATTGTCAGCGCTCCTTCACGGCAACAGGCCGTAGCCAGTGACCTGGCCTGCGGCGACGAGGATGGTGCGCAGCGAGAGGCCGCCGATGAGCACCAGGAGGGGGGCGAGGGCCGTGGCCGGCAGCTTGCGTCGGGTCTCGACCACGTTCATGACCAGGGGCACGACCAGCCCGGCCGTGACCACCAGCCCCCAGAAGTACGGGGTGTACGGGCCGCCCAGCAGCTGGTTGGCGGCCACCTGATCGGCGCTGTCGCCGCTCATGAAGCCCAGCACCATCACCGCCAGCAGCACCAGCTCGATGGCGATGGCGGCGGTGTCCCAGCGCAGCAGCGTCTGCTGCTCTTTGGCGTTGGGCCGCAGCAGCAGCAGCAGCGCGGCGCCGGTGGAGACGCCCGACGCCAGGAACAGCGGCCCCATCACCGCCGAGCTCCACTGGAAGCGCGCGGAGAGCGTGCCGAGCAGCAGGCCGGTGTAGACGCCCAGGCCCACGCCGGTGGCGGCGGTGACCCGCAGCACGTTGCGGCGGTTCGCGTCGGCCCACTCGCTGACGCTGCGCACGAGGCCGGCCAGGGGGCCCACCTTGCCCGCGACCCAGCCGCGCTCGTCCGCCGTCAGGTTGCTCAGCCCCTGCAGGGCCAGCACCGGGTAGACCAGCACCAGGATCCAAGCCCCCCACGACATCGGCGAGGTGGGCTCGAAGCTGGTGTAGAAGCGCAGCACGTGCAGCTTGTAGGCGAGGTCCAGGAACAGGGCGCCCATGCCCAGGCTCACCAGGCCGATGGCGCCGAGCGGGGCCCAGCGGGTGCCCCGGCTGGCGGGGCGCTCACCGGAGCGCAGCTCGATGGCGGACAGCACCACCATGATGCCGGCGGCCAGCCCCCCCAGGAACAGGTAGACCGGCACCTCCCAGCCCCAGACGTGGACGACGGGGTCGATGCCCGGGTTGGTGCGGCCGTGGATGACTTCCAGGAATTCGGGGTTCATCGATGCCTCCGCATCACGCCAGGAAGAAGACGTGGGGCTTCGTGCCGGCCTCGGGGAGGAGCACCTTGTGCGAACGGGTCTTGAGCAGGCGGCTGACCTCGCTGTTGGGATCGTTGAGATCGCCAAAGGTCAGGCTGCGCGTCGGGCACACGGTCACGCAGGCCGGCTGCTTGCCGTCCTGCACGCGGTGCAAGCAGAAGGTGCACTTGTCGACGTAGCCGTCCGGGTGCACGAAGCGCGCGTCGTAGGGGCACGACGCGATGCAGGCCTTGCAGCCCGTGCACTTGTCGTGGGTCACCAGCACCACGCCGCCCTCGTTGATGTGGCTCGCGCCGGTGGGGCAGGTGTCGACGCAGGGCGGCTCGTCGCAGTGGTTGCACCGCTCAGAGCGGATCTCGGCGCTCAGGTTGGGGAACTCGCCGCGGATCTCCTCGACGATCCAGTCGCGGCAGAAGCCGTCGGGCACGCGGTTCTCGGCCTTGCAGGCCAGCACGCAGGCGTTGCAGCCCACGCACTTGGCCGTGTCCATGACCATCGCGTAGCGGGTGTTGCCAGCCATCACGCCTGCAGCCTTTCAACCCGCACGAAGTTGTTGTTCATGCCGGTGCCGCCCATCGCGGGATCGATGGAGGACCGGGTCACCATGGCGCTGTCGCTGGCGCCCTTGCCGAAGGCGAACTTCAGGCCCTTGGCCTGCTGCCCGTAGCCGTGGACCATGTAGACGCACTCAGGGTGGATGCGCTGGGTGGCGCGGATGGCGATGGGCCCGGTGCGCGCGCCGTCCTGGTTGGTGAGCATCACCTGCTCGCCGTTCTTGAGGCCGCGCTCACGCACGGTGCGCACGTTCATCCACAGGGTGTTCTCGTCGAACACCTCGCCCAGGAAGCGGTTGTTCACCGTGCGGCCGAAGGTCTGCACCTTCGAGCGCCCGAAGAGCAGGCGCAGGTGCCCGGGGGGCGCCTCATCGGGGGGCTCATACTCGGGCAGCGGGGCGAGCCCGGCGTCGGCCATCTGCTTGGAGTACAGCTCGATCTTGCCGCTGGGCGTCGCGAAGCTGGGGGCGAGGCCGTCGTCGAAGTAGATGGGCTCCTCGGGCTTGAGCAGCACGCCCTTGGGCCCGAAGTCCGCCAGGGACAGGCCGTCCTTGGCCAGCCGGGCCTGCATGTAGCCCTCGGCGCTGTCATAGGGGAAGTAGTCGGCCAGGCCCAGGCGGGTGGCGAGCTCCTTGGCGATCCACCAGCCGGGCTTCGACGCATACATCGGAGGCACCACGGGCTGCCGCAGGGCGGTGAAGCCGCGCCGCCAGCCGGGGCTGTGCAGGTCGTCGAAGCGCTCCAGGTAGGTGGCCTCGGGCAGCACCACGTCCACCCAGCCGGTGATCTCGGCGGGCAGCACGTCGATGGCGACGCTGAACTCCAGGTTCTGCAGGGCCTTCAGCGTCTTCTGCTGGTCCGGCAGCGCCTGCATCAGGTTGGTGCCGTAGACCATCCAGCCCTTGATGTCGTACTCGGCGTGCCCGGGGATGCTGGCGTCGCGCAGGCCATGGGCGAGGACGTCGCCGGCGAAGGGGTACACGACGCCCTTCGGCATGTCGGCGGTGGGCCGGTGCTCGGGGTAGGCCGGCGTGCCCGAGAACTTCGACACCTTGTGGCTGGTGGGCAGGAAGAAGCCGCCCTTGCGGCCCCAGTTGCCCATCAGGGCGTTCATGATGGCGATGCTGCGGCCGCGCTGCGTGTCGGTGCCGTACCACGCGGTGCGGCGCCCGGGGTGGATCAGCGAGGCGGGCCGGCCGCTGGCGATGAAGCGCGCGGTCTCGACGATCTTGTCGGTGGCGATGCCCGTCTGGGCGAAGGCCCAGCCGGGGGTCTTGTCCTGCACGTGGGCCTTGAGCTCGTCGAGGCCGATGGCGTGCTCGGCCAGGTAGGGGGCGTCGTACAGCCCCTCCTTCAAGATGACGTGCATCCAGGCCAGCATCAGGGCCGTGTCGGTGCCGGGCTTGATGGGCAGCCAGTAGCGGGCCTTGCCGGCGGCCGTCGAGAAGCGCGGATCCACCACCACGATCTGGGCGCCCCGCTCGATGGCGTTGGCGAACTCCTGCACCTGCGTGTTGTGCATGTTCTCGCCCAGGTGCGAGCCGATCAGGGTCAGCACGCGGGCGTTCTCGATGTCGGTGGACTCGGGCGAGCCCACGGGGCTGCCGAAGGTCAGCTCGAAGGCCGTGGCGCGGGCGCCGCGGCACTGCGCGTAGCTCGGGTGGCAGATGTTGGGCGTGCCGTACGCCTTCATCAGGTGCTTGAACCACGAGGCGCCGTAGCCGTGCTTGTACAGCGCGAAGGCCTCGGCGCCGTAGCGGGCCTTGATGGACTGCATGCCCTCGGCGACGCGATCGAGCGCGGCGTCCCAGCTCACCGGCTCGAAGACCTGCTGGCCCTTGCGCTCCACGCGCATCAGCGGGGTCTTGAGGCGATCGGG
>JAUHVS010000683.1 GCA_030424955.1 bacterium
CCACGCTGCTCTGGATCCTCGCGCAGGTCGCGCCCGCCCCCGTGGCGGCCAGCCCCGCCCCTTGCCCCGTGGCGCGGGACTGCCGGGCGGATCCGCCGCCCGCCGACCGCGGCGGCGAGTGGATCCGGCGGCGCAGCCGGCTCGTCGCGCGGCTGGGCGAGCCCCACCACCGCGGCCGCGATCTGTTGCTGGTGGCCGGTGAGCCGCAGTGGGTCATCGGCAAGTTCGCGTACGGCGGCGTCGACAAGGATCTCAAGGGCGAGCGGGTGGACGTCTTCGCGCAGATCGGCTGCGCCGGGCGCTGGACGGCGCTGGGGCACGGCCGGACGTCGGCCAAGGACGGCGCCCACCCGACCGTGGACGGCGTGGTCGACACCGGGGGCGTGCTGTACTTCCGGGTGCCGCCGGCGCACACGCTGCCGGTCGGGGTGCACCGCCTGCGGCTGGTGGTGGCGGGCGACGGCAGCGCCACCGACGCCTACGTGCAGGTGCTGCCCCGGGGGGCCCGGGTGGTCATCAGCGACATCGACGGCACGCTGACCACCAGCGCCAACGCCGAGATCGAGGCGCTGGTGCGCGGGCGCGGCTCGCCCGTGCGGCCCGGCGCGGCCGCGGTGCTGCAGCGCCTCGCGCGCCAGGGCTACGCCCTCTACTACCTGTCGAGCCGCCCCGACTGGCTCGCCCCCCGCAGCCGGGCCTGGCTGGCGGCCCACGGCTTCCCCCTGGGCACCGTGCACACCAGCCTGAGCAAGGTGGGGGAGCTCAAGGTCGATCCCGTGGCGCTCAAGCGCGGGGCCATCGAGCGGCTGAAGGCGCGGGGGCTGGTGCCCGTGATCGCCTTTGGCGACAAGGCCACGGACGCGCAGGCCTTCGCCGAGGCGGGGGTGCCGCACCGGTACTTCATCGACCTGTCGGGTGACCCCCACGGCGGCGCGCGCTTCGACGCCTGGTCGGCGCTGGGCACCGACGGGGCGCTGGGCGCCGTGCGCTGCCCGTAGCCCACGCCGCCTGGGCCAGCGCCCGCGGCCCGCCCCGCAAATTTCAACACCCGGCTGGGCAACGCGGCGGGCGCGGACTACCGTCCGCGTCAGCGTGCACGGAGGGGACACCCATGGCTCACTTCAAGACACCTTGGCTGCGGCCGGCGGCCGCGCTCGGCTGGCTGGCCGCCCTGGCCGCCGTCACCACCTGGGGCTGCGATCCCACGGTCATGGCGCCCTTTGTGCCCGTCACGGGGCTGAGCCACAGCCAGGCCCGCACGGGCCTCGAGCTCGGCCCCGATCTGCGCGAGCGGGTGATCGTCGTGGACGACGGCCTGGTGCCCCTGGGCTGCGACGGCGCGCCGCTCACGGTGCTGATCGACCAGGACGCCCCCCGCGAGGGGCTCGCGGTGCGGGTCGCTGTGGACGATCAGGCGGTGCTGGGGGTGGGCGCGGCCTTCATCGCGCCGGGCACCCGGGCGGCGGTGATCCCGGTGCAGCCCCGCGCGGCCGGCGTCGCCCGCCTGCAGGTGCAGGCCGCGGGTGATCCGTGCGTGATGGGCTTCGAGGCGACCGCCGACGCCTGCCCCACCGTGACCGTGCAGGTGCTGGGCCGCCTCGACGCCGAGTGCGCCCCCTGCGACAACCCCGACAGCGCCCCGCCGGATCCGGCCTTCGAGCGCACCACCTGGGTGTGCAGCAAGAGCGAGTTCTTCGTCGAGACGGGCTACGAGAGCCCCACGCCCTGCGTGGACTTCGCCGCGCGGCTCCAGGCGGCCCTCGAAGGCGAGCTGGGCGGCCGGCCGGGCCTGCGCGCGGCGGCCTGTAGCTGGTCGAGCGGGCTGGGCTGCGGCCTGACGGCCTGCGACGATCCCGCCGCCGGGCTGGCGCTGCCCGAGGGCAGCGAGGTGGGGGTCGAGGTGTCGGCGGTGCTGCCCGACGGCCCCGATCCCTGGGCCGCGCTGCGCTTCTTCCGGGTGCGGGTGGTGGTCAAGGACGCCACCGGCGACACCCGCCCGCTCACCGTGGACGACGACGCCGTGTGCGATGTGTTGGACCGCCTGCGCGCGGCCGCCGACAGCGCCCTGGATGGCATGACCCCCGACGATCCGGGCTGCTACGCCGGCCTGCGCCCCAGCGAGGATCCGGGCCGCACGGCCTGCGGCGCGCCCGCGGTGGGCGACGGGGCGGCGCCCTGGGTGCGGGTGGGACAGGAGTGCCCGCTGCGGCCGACGCTGGCCGGCGCCGAGGCCACCGCCGAGATGCTGACCTGGCCCCAGGCGCGCCTGCAGGTGCTCGGGCCCGCGGCGGCCGCGGACGGGGGCGGCCCCGTGGTGGCGCTGGTGGACACCGGGCTCAGCGACGCCGTCGCGACGGCCACCGGCGCGCGGCCCGTGGCCGTGCCCGGCCTCGACGCCGCCGCGGCCCAGGGCGATCCCGCGCAGCACGGCGCCGCGATGGCGGTGCTGCTGCGCACCATCGACGACACCGCGCCCCTGTTCAGCCTGCGCGCCTTCGGGGCGGCCGAGACGACCACGACGGCCGATCTGGCCCGGGCGCTGCACCACGCGCTCTACGGGCTGCCCGGCGAGGGGCCGGTGGTGGTCAACCTCAGCCTGGGCTGGCCCGGGGAGTTCAGCCTGCCCCGGACGCCGCGGGGCCTGTCCCGCCAGCTCGCCGGGCCCACCTGGCTCGCCAACAAGTGCCAGGCCCGCGACGACGGGGTGGGCGAGGTGGTGCGCTACCTGCTGGCCCGCGCGGGCACGGTGGATCCCTGGGAGGCGAGCCCCCGGCCGACCTATGTGTTCGCCGCCGCGGGCAACCCGCCGCCGGCGGATCTGCAAGCCAACGAGGCGCGGCAGGCGGCCCTGCGCGGCCAGGGCTGCCGCGAGGACCGCGCCGAGGATCTGGGCGCGCTGGAGGCCGGCGTGCTCGAGGCGTGGTGCACCGGGCAGGACCAGCAGGCCCGCGATCCGCTGCCCTTCCTGCCGGCCGGCTGGGGCCTGGGCGCCGTGGCGCCGGCCCGCTGGCTGGGCCCCGGCCTGCCGAGCCGCGCGGTGCCGGGCGCGCCCTGCACCGGCGTGAAGGCGGTCACCGCGATGGGGGCCGTGAACGGCCGCGACCAGGCGGTCTACCCGCCCAACGCCGACTACCCCTTCACCCTCGTGGCCCCGGGCGCGCAGGTGTACGTGGACCACCCGACCTTCAGCGCTGTGCCCGTCGACGGCCTGTGCGGCGCGCCGCCGGCGGCCGGCGACTACGGGCCGCTGCCGTGGACGGGCACGTCGGTGGCGGCGGCCTTCGGCAGCGGGACGGCGGCGCGGGCCCTGGCCGCCTACCGCGCCCTGCAGGCCGCCCAGCCCAACGGGGGCCTGCCCGACGCCCTCAGCCAGGGGCAGCTCGAGTGGCTGCTGACCGAGACGGCCGCGGCCACCACCCCCGATCCGCTGCGCCGCCGCCTGCAGGTCTGCGCGGTGGAGGCGGCCCTGCGCGGCGACAGCCCGGCCTGCACCGAGGCCCTCGTCTGTGGCCTCACCGGCCGCTGCGCGGGCGCCGCGACGCTGGCGGCGGCCTGCGAGATCGAGGCGCGCTGCGGCCCGCCGGTGGTGGGGGACTTCGAGGCGCCCGCGTGGC
>JAUHVS010000684.1 GCA_030424955.1 bacterium
CGCCGGCTGGTGCCAGCCGCAGCGCTAGCTCGCCGCGCGGTCGCCCCGGCGACGGCGCCCCAGGCCAGCCAGGCACAGCAGCGCCCAGAGCCCCAGGGGGGCGGGCGCGCTGCCGCTGGCCCGGCAGCCTCCATCCTCACTGAGCTGTGACACCCCGGGGGCCGGCTGGATGACCGGCAGCCCGCCGTCCGCCTCGCCGTCGCCGGGCCCGTCGCCGGGCTGGGCCCCGCCCTCGGGCGCCGGCTCGGGTCCCGCCGGCTCGCTCGGCTCGCCCGCCCCCGGCTCGCCCGGATCGGGCACATCCACCGGCAGGGCGGCGGCGGGCCGCCCGTCTACCGTCGCGGTCCCGTCCTGGGCCGCCACCGCCTGAAGCTGCACGTCCACGTCGGCATAGATCGCGAGCCGGGTCACCTCGCCCGTCCACCCGCTGCGCCCGGCGAGCGGCACCGCCACAGCCCCGGCGCCCGCCGACACCCCCACCACCGCCCGCAGGCTGGGATCGAACCGACCGTCCGGGCCCGCCCACCAGACCCGCAGCGTGCCGGCCTGTGCGGCGTCCACGTCCACCCGCAGGCCTGACCAGCGATCGGCGTCGATGGCGGTCCACGCCGGCGAGGCCAGGCACTGATCGGGCGCGATCCAGACGCCCTCGCCCGTGACCGCCGGGGGGGCGCCGCCATCGCAGGGCACCCAGCCGTCGGCGTCGGGCCGCGCCGCGTCCGCTGGGAACCGCCACCCGTCGCTGCGCAGCCCGTCCACGGCGGCGAGGCCCTCGGGCACCGCGTCCAGGGTCATGAGGCTGGGCGCCGCGTCCAGATCGGCCCGCGCGAGCCGGCCGTCCACCGCCAGCAGCCCGGCCCGCACGCCAAAGCCCCGCCCCGCCTCGGCCACCACGACCTCAAGCTGCACCCGGTGGGTCTCGCCTGTCGCCAGCCGGCCCAGCGAGAGCCCGGCGGCGCCCGCCATGAGCGCGCCCTCTCCCAGCGGCTGCCAGGTGCGCCGGTCCAGGGCTGGCGCGTCGCTGGCCCACCGCCAGGCCACCGGCTGCACGCCGAGCACGTCCCAGCCCAGCCGGACCCCCGCGATGGCCTCGGCCAGGTCGTTGCGCACCAGCACCTCGGCCACCAGCCGCTCCCCCACCAGCGCGTCGGGGGTGCCGGCGCTCGCGCCCTGCCGCAGCCGATCGCGGGGCGCTTCGATCCAGCGCACCGTCAGCGGCACCGCCGCCCCCGCAGGGTCGGGCTCGGGCTCGGGCTCCGGCTCCGGCTCCGGCTCGGGCTCCGGCTCGGGTTCAGGTTCCGGCTCGGGCTCAGGCTCGGGCTCAGCGCCCACCCGCGCGATCAGCTCGTCCATGCGGGCGAAGAGCGCGGCCCCCGGGCACAGCGTGTTGTTCGTGGGCCACTCCCGGTGGCCCCGGATGGCGTCGCGATCGACCTGGATGCCGTGGGTGTCCACGGCCCAGCGCACCAGCCGCACCAGCCCATCGAACTGGGCCTCGGGCACGGGCCCCTCCTCGAAGTTGCCGATGACGGCCACCCCGATGTTGCCCGCGTTGTTGCGGCCGGCGTGCGCGCCCTCGCGCCGCTCGTCGTTGCGGCCCTGGTACACCTGCCCCGTCGAGCTGATCGCGAAGTGGTAGCCAATGTCGCACCAGCCGTGCACGTCCATGTGGTAGGCCTGGATGCGCCGCATGCGGGCCGGCATGTCGCCGTCGTCGGGCGGCGAGGCCGTGTGGTGCACCGTGAACCGGTACACCTCGCCGACCCCGTTGCAGATCTTGTCGGGCTCACGGGCGCCCCAGGCCACGCGGTCCACCACGAAGTCCGGCGGCGGCACCAGCGCGTCCCGGCGCACGCCCAGCGGGCCCTGGCTCACGGGCCGCGCCCGCCAGGGCCTCTCGACGGGCGCCGCCTCGGTGAGGAACTCCACGCTGATCGCCTGCAGGCCCGCGGTGGCGGCCCCCTGCAGCTCAACCGCCGCGATGGGCGCCGGCGCGTCGAGCCGGGCGGCGTGCACGCCCCCCTCCGAGAACACCCAGTCCACGGGCAGCCAGGCCGACCACTGCCCGTCAGCGCGCTGGCCGCGCCAGCGCAGCGGCCCCGCCGGCCCGTCGAGGAGCACGCCTACGCGGCGATACGCGGCGCGGCCATCGGGGGCCCCGAAGAACCCCGTGCCGGTGCGAAAGCGCGCGGCGGCCGCGGGCGCGGACGTCAGGTGGATGGCCGGGCCGTGGCTGGGCGCCGAGCGCGGCGCGGGCCCGGGGGGCGCGCAGGCGAGCAGGGCCACGGAGAGGGCCAGGGTCAGCAGGGGAAACCATGGGCGCATGCGGACCTCCTTCACCGGGGGGACGGGCGCCCCCGGCCCCTGTTGCGCGGAAAAGCCGCCGCCCAGCCCTCGCCAGGGAAATTTCCCGCGCTGGCCCGCTCGGCTGCAACCCGCTGCGGGTCGCTGGAATCACAGAAAGATCGCCTCGCGCGCCGGCCGTCGGCGAAAAAGAGCGCCGAAAGGGTTGGCAACCCCCCCCGCCCGTGCCCTATATGTCGCCGCGGTTTGAACCGGCCCGCTGGGGATGTCGGGCCAGAATTTGGGTGCACCCTCTGAACGTGTGGGCGCCCGCGAAAGCGAGGAACACGATGAAGCGCATTCTGGCCACCCTGGCGATTGTCTCCCTGTCCTTCTCGGTCACCGGCTGCAAGGGCGACCCCGCCGAGCAGGCCGTCAAGCTCATGGAGCAGATGGCCGACGTCATGGACAAGAACAAGGACGACTGCGACAAGATGGGCGACGAGCTCGCCAAGTTCATGGAGTCCAACGGCTCCAAGATCGCCGACCTGAAGAAGGCCGACGAGGGCAAGAGCGCCGAAGAGAAGAAGAAGATGATGGAGAAGTACGAGGAGCGCATGAAGGGCGTCATGATGAAGGTCATGGGCGCCGGCATGAAGTGCAAGGACAACAAGAAGGTCCAGGACGCGATGAAGAAGATGTGATGAGCCCTCGCGGCTCATCGCGCTTCGCGCGTTGCGGTGCTGCCCGCGCCAGGCTCGCCTGAGCGCAGCACACCGCAGAGAGGGCTGGCCGCGATGCGTGGCCAGCCCTTTTTCATTTCTGACAAGCCCGCCAGCCGGCGGGTTGCGGTCGCGGCCCTCGACGGGGCTGGCGGACTGCACACAGCCAGGCCGCGACCCCCGGCCTGGCCACTGGGCGCATGTGGCGCCTCACCGGTGTCGAGATTTCGAGGAGTGATAGACCCATGAAGCGTTTCTCCATCCTGCTGCTCAGCTGTGCCCTCGGCGCGTCCCTGGTCGCCTGTGACAAGAAGGCCGACGACGCCACCGCCGCCGCGGGCAAGGCCGCTGGCAGCGCCGCCAAGGCCGCCGCCTACGAGCCCCGCCTGAAGGGCGTCATGATGAAGGTCATGGGCGCCGGCATGAAGTGCAAGGACAACCAGAAGGTCAACGACGCGATGAAGAAGATGTAACGAGCCCCCGGGCTCGATACACGCTGACGCGTCCTGCTGGTCATCGGCCAGCTGAGAGGCCACGGGCTCCATCGAGCCCGTGGCCTCTTGTCGTTCGGGGGCCTGCCCTGCGCGCTGGCGCAGCGGCGC
>JAUHVS010000685.1 GCA_030424955.1 bacterium
CCCGGCGCCGGGGCCCATGGGCTGCCAGTGGTGCGCGAGCAGGCCGGCGACCACGGCCATCATCACGGCGACCAGGGCCCGGCGCAGCCAGATCTGGCCCGCTGGGGGCAGCCAGGGGCTCGCGGCGCGGGCGAGGGCGAGGGTCGCGAGGCCGGCGGCCGCCCAGGGGGCGCCGAGCCACAGCGCCCCGGCGGCGGCGATGGCCAAGGCGGCGATACACAGCGCCCGCGCGACGGGGCCCGGGCGCGCGCGGCGGAAGAGGATCGCCGCGGCGGGCGGCACCACCAGCAGGGTCACCGCGATGGCGGCCACGAGGGCGTAGGTCTTGGTCCAGGCCAGGGGCCCGAAGAGCCGGGCCTCGCGGCCGCTCAGGGCGAACACCGGCAGGAAGCCCAGCACGGTGGTGGCGACGGCGGCGAACACGGCGCCCGCGACCTCGCCGGTGGCCCGCTTGACCACCGCCGCCACGGGCTCATCGGGGGGCGCCAGGCCCAGGTGGCGCACGGTGTTCTCGGCGAGGATCACCCCGACGTCCACCATGGTGCCGATGGCGATGGCGATGCCCGCGAGGCTCATGATGTTGGCGCCCACGCCGGTGACGCGCATGGCCACGAACACCGCCAGCACGCCCAGCGGGAGCGACACGCTCACCAGCAGCGAGGCCCGCAGCTCGCCGAGCATCAGCACGATCACCAGGATGGTGACGAGCACCTCGTCGATGAGGGCGTCTTGCAGGGTCTGCACGGTCTCGTCGATGAGGGCGGTGCGGTCGTAGAAGGGCCGCACCACCACCCGCGCGCCCTGCTGCTGGGGCAGCGCCGGGGCGAGCTCGGCGAGCACCCGCTTGACCTGCTGGATCACCGCGCGGGCGTCGGCGCCCACGCGCACCACCACCACGCCGCCGACCACCTCGGCGCCGCCCCGGTCGAGCACGCCGCGGCGGGGCGCGGGGCCCTTGGTGATGTGGGCGACGTCGGCGAGGGTCAGCGGCACGTGATCGCCGGCGGCCACCACCACGGCGGACAGATCCGCCAGGGTGGCCAGCTTGCCGACGCCGCGGACCACGTACTCCACGCGGTTGACCTCGAAGGTGCGGGCGCCCACGTCCAGGTTGGCGGCGCGCACGGCCGCGGCGAGCTGGCTCAGGGCCACGCCGTGGTGGCGCAGGGCGTCGGGGTTGACCTCGACGAGCCACTCCTCGACCTGGCCGCCGATGCCCGCGACCTCCGCTACGCCGGGCACGGCCTGCAGCGCGGGCTTGAGGGTCCAGTCCTGCACGGCGCGCAGGGCGTGCAGGTCGAAGACGCCGGGGGCGTCGGCCTCGACGCTGTACCAGAACACCTGGCCCAGGCCGGTGGCGTCGGGGCCCAGCTCGGGCACGACGCCCTCGGGCAGGGTGCCCTGCGGCAGGGCGCTGAGCTTCTCGAGCAGGCGCGAGCGGCTCCAGTAGAAGGGCACGCTGTCGTCGAAGATCAGGAACACGCTGGCGTAGCCGAAGTAGCTGTAGGCGCGGACCGTGCGCACGCCGGGCAGCCCCAGCAGCAGCGTCGCCAGGGGGTAGGTG
Organism: bacterium; assembly: GCA_030424955.1. GTDB lineage: Bacteria > Myxococcota_A > Bradymonadia > UBA7976 > UBA1532 > JACKDL01. The sequence continues at coordinate 1,565 of JAUHVS010000685.1, forward strand.
ATCTGGTCTTCGACGTCCTGCGGGCTGTGGCCGGACCAGCGGGTGAAGACGATCTGCTGGTTCTCACCGATGTCCGGCAGGGCGTCCACGGGCACGGGATCGCGGGGCAGGTCCGCCACGGCCGCGGGCAGGCTCGCGTCGGTGAAGGGCGCCGTATAGAGCCCCGCGCCGAGCAACAGCAGCGCCAGCAGCCCCGCCATGACGGGCGTGTCGATGAACCAGTCGGTCAGCCGGCGCATGGGCGGCCTCCGCGGCGGCTCACGGGCTCACCTCGACCACGGCCTCGCCGCAGCGCAGCATCGCCGCGCCGAAGTAGGGGTTGGCCAGGGCCTCGCCCGCGGGCTGCAGCCAGGTCGCGCCCGCGTTGTCGAAGGCCATCGGGCAGAAGAACACGGTGGCCGGGCGGCCGCCGGCGGCCGGGTTCGCCTTGAGGTGCGCGATGAGCGGCACCGACACCCGGCGCAGGGCCTCGCGGAGGCTGGCGAGGTCGGTGGGCGCGGGCGTGGCGGCGGCGCGCAGGGCCTGCAGCGAGGGCTCGGGCGGGAGCGCGGCCAGGGCGGCGGCGACAGGACCCCAGGCGGTGAGGCCCGCCGCCGCGTCATCGGCAGCCAGGGCGGCGCTGAGGGGCAGCGCCGCGTCGACGGTGGCGGTCAGCACACCCGCCGCGAGCGGCGGGCCTGGGGGCGCTGTGGGCTGGGACGTGGGCTGCGAGGTGGGCTGGGTCGTGGGCTCTGCCAGCGGGTTCATCATCGAGGGGCCGCCGCGGATCTGCAGCTCGCTGTCGAGCTTGAAGGCGCCCTCGACCACCACCTGCTCGCCAGCGCTGAGGCCCGACGTCACCACGTAGACCCCGTCGGCCCGGGGCCCCAGGACCACCGGGCGCGCCTCGTAGGCGGGGGCCTCGGCGGTGCCCGTCGACACGTACACCACCGCGCGGCGGCCCGTGATGAGCGGCGCCGTGGCCGGGATCACCAGGGGCAGCGGGGCCTGGGGATCGGGGGCGCGGTAGCCCAAGGCCTCGGCCTGCACCAGCCGCATGCCGCACACATCGCAGCGGCCGGGCGTGGCCTTCACCACGTGGGGGTGCATGGGGCAGACGTGCTGGCCGACGAGGGCGGCGACCATGCGCGGGCCGTCGCCGCCGGTGCTGCCCTCGATGGCCACCTGGGCGAAGAGGCCGGGCTTCAGCAGCCCCTCGGTGTTGCGCACGCTCAGCCGCACCCGCGTGGCCCGGCGCTGGGGGTCGAGGTAGGGGTCGATGAAGCTGACCTGGCCCTCGAAGGTGCGGCCGGGCACGGCGTCCACGGTGAAGGTGGCCCGCTGCCCGAAGGCCAGCCAGGGCAGGTCGTGGTCGTAGGCCCAGGCCTCGACCCACACCCAGTCCAGGTCAGCGACCCGGTAGAGCCGCGTGCCGGTCTGCACGTAGGTGCCCTCGACCTTGGCGCGCTCCACCACGACGCCGCCGGTGGGGGCATAGACCGTGACCGTGTCGATGGGATCGCGGCTGCTCGCCATGGCCTTGATCTGCCGGGTCGACAGCCCCCAGCGGCGCAGCTTGCTGCGCACGGCCGACAGCGTGGCCTCGGCGACGCTCAGCGCCTCCGGCGAGCCCGCGAGCCGCTTGACCGCGCGCTGGGCCTGGCGCAGCTCGGCGTGGGCGTTGACCAGGTCGGGGCTGTAGACGCGGTAGAGGTGGTCGCTGGCGCGGATCCGCATGCCCGCGAAGTCCACGAACATGCGCTCGATGCGCCCGGGGAACCAGGCGGTGATGTCGGCCAGCCGGGTCTGGTCGTAGGTGACCTCGCCAGCGAGCCGCAGGGTGCGGGTGATGGCCTGGTGGGCGGCCGGCGCGGTGCGCACGGCCGCCAGCCGGGCGGCCTCGGCGCTGAGCTCGAAGCGGTGGGGATCGGCGCCCCCGGTGTGGGCGAGCCGGGGGATGAGATCCATGCCGCAGATGGGGCACGCCCCGGGCTCGGGCAGGTCGACGCTGGGGTGCATCGAGCAGGTGTAGTGGGGGGCGGCCTCGGCGG